>CBDUYP010000021.1:0-10791 GCA_965371485.1 uncultured bacterium | reverse complement strand
TAAGTCAGAAGATAGATCGTATTAACAAAAAGGCAGCGGCATCCAGAAAAGAAAACAGCGATTTAAATAAAACAATAGCTTCCCTGAAAGTGTCCGCGCAGGAAGAATTAGCCAAAACAAAAGATACCTGGGCAGGTAAAGTTAAATTGTTTGAGGATAAGCTTCAAATTACGGAAAACTCCATTCCTGAAAAGGTCCATCAAGCCAAAGCGCCTCTGATAGAAAAGATTCAGGCACTCGAGAACAAAGTCAAGACAACCGAGGCATCGGTTCCTGAAAGAGTCCGTAAGGCTGAGGCCCTTCTCAAAAAAGAAATTGATTCTTTGAATAAAACAATAGCTTCCCTGAAAGTGTCCGCGCGGGAAGAATTAGTCAAAATAAAAGACACCTGGGAGGGTAAAGTTAAATCTTTTGAGGACAAGCTTAAAATCACGGAAAACTCCATTCCTGAAAAGGTCCATCAAGCCAAGGCACCTTTGATAGAAAAGATTCAAGTACTCGAGAGTAAAATAAAAACAACCGCGGCGTCGCTTGCAAGCATAAAAGCCTCGATTCCGCAGAAGATTGCCGAAGGGAAGGTTCCTCTTGAGAAAGAAATCGATTCCTTAAAGCAAAAATTCACATCAGAAAAAACCATCACAGCACAAAAGAATACCCGGATCAAAGAATTAAGTCAGGAGATAGGTCGTATTAACAAAAAGGCAGCGGCGTTCAACAAAGAAAATATCGATTTAAATAACAAAATAGCTTC
Organism: uncultured bacterium; assembly: GCA_965371485.1. GTDB lineage: Bacteria > Omnitrophota > Gorgyraeia > Zapsychrales > JANLHA01 > CBDUYP01. Next base: position 10,040 of record CBDUYP010000021.1, on the reverse strand, counting down.
CCTGAAAGCGTCCGCGCAGGAAGAATTAGTCAAAACAAAAGATACTTGGGCAGGTAAAGTCAAATTGTTTGAGGATAAACTTCAAATCACGGAAAACTCTATTCCTGAGAAGATCCATCAAGCCAAGGCGCCTCTGATAGAAAAGATTCAAACACTCGAAAATAAAATAAAAACAACCGCGGCATCGGTTCCTGAAAGAGTCCGTGAGGCCGAGACCCCTCTTAAAAAAGAAATTGATTCTTTGAATAATAAAATAGTTTCCCTGAAAGTGTCCGCGCAGGAAGAATTAACCAAAACAAAAGATACCTGGGCAGGTAAAGTTAAATTGTTTAAGGACAAGCTTAAAATCACGGAAAACTCCATTCCTGAAAAGGTCCATCAAGCCAAGGCACCTTTGATAGAAAAGATTCAAGTACTCGAGAGTAAAATAAAAACAACCGCGGCGTCGCTTGCAAGCATAAAAGCCTCGATTCCGCAGAAGATTGCCGAAGGGAAGGTTCCTCTTGAGAAAGAAATCGATTCCTTAAAGCAAAAATTCACATCAGAAAAAACCATCACAGCACAAAGAAATACCCGGATCAAAGGATTAAGTCAGGAGATAGATCGTATTAACAAAAAGGCAGCGGCATCCAGTAAAGAAAACATCGATTTAAATAACAAAATAGTTTCCCTGAAAGTGTCCGCGCAGGAAGAATTAGTCAAAACAAAAGACACCTGGGCAGGTAAAGTCAAATCTTTTGAGGATAAACTTCGAATCACGGAAAGTTTAATCCCTGAAAAAGTCAATCAGGCTACCGGGCCGTTAAAAGAGAAAATCAGAGTTCTTGAAGGAAATATAAGAACAGCCGATATTTTGGTTAAAGAAAAAAAGGGACAAATCAGAAATCTGATACAGCAAAAGGATAAACGCGATAAGGAATTAACAGAGGCACGTCATAGCAACACGAATTTAAACCAAAAGTTTGCATCGTTAAATGAGAAATTCAGGGCAACACAAGACTCTATTCCGGACAAAATCGCCAAAGCTCAAAAATCCCTGAAAGTGAAAATCATAACTCTCGAAGAAAGACTTAAGATAGCGGAAGGTTCGATTCCGGATAAGGTGTATAAGGGCAAGGCTCAGTTAGAAGAGAAGATCAGTGCTCTTGAGGAGAGGATAAAAACGGATAATGCACGGGTTAAAGAAAAAGCGGGACAAATCAGAAATCTGATACAGCAAAAGGATAAACGCGAAAAGGAGTTGGCCGGGGCACATCATAGCAATACGGATTTAAATCAAAAATTTGCGTTGTTAAGTGAGAAATTCAAGATAATGGAAGGTTCGATTCCTGATAAGATCGCTAAGAGCAAGGCTCCGTTAGAAGAAAAGGTAAAGACCCTGGAGGAAAGGCTTAAAGAAACAAAGGGTACTATTTCCGACCGCGTTACTCAGGTAACAAAAAATCAAAAGCAGAAGATAAACCGCCTGAAGAAACAGCTTCAAGAGCAAGGAGCCGTGATGAAACAAAAAGAGGCGCGTGCGGACAGTCTGGAAAAAGAGATCGACGCCATAATGCTTACCTTGTCTTCCGTACAGCAGGAAAATATATTTTTAACAGGTGAGCTTGAGGCAACTCAGGCGAGACTTAGAATAATAGAAGATTCTTTGTCAAAGAAATTCTCGCAGATAAGGCTGGGTTTTGAAAAACAAGTGCATTCCTTACAGGAACAACTTGATATAAAAGAAGCCATCATCCGGGAAAGGGCCGATAAGATTGAAATATTAACTAAGGAAACGGACGAGTTGGCCTCGGATTATTTTGAGGTGCTGGATGAGAATGTCGTCCTGGGTGAAAAAGTTGAGAAACTTGAGGAAGAATTCAAGATGCCTGATAAGAAAATTCAGGCGATTGAGGCTGTCATCAACCAGCCAAGGACACCCTTGAAAGAGGCTATAGCAGCACAGACAGAATAGTCAGGATTCCAAAAAGAAGGATAAAATAACCGAAATTAATCTTCCGGGCGATCTTAAGCAAGACATGAATCGTCGCCATCCCGAAAATAAAAGAGAAAAACAATCCTGCCAGAGCTTCCGGCGACCAAGCCAAGGTATTCCAGTTAAGAATAATATTTCCTGCCAGGACAATCGGAAGGCTCATTAAGAAGCTGAGTTTAAGTGCATGGGTCTTATCGAACTTTCTTAAAAGTAAAGCTGAGACAGTGAGTCCTGACCGGGAAAGACCGGGGATGGCGGAAAATCCCTGCGCGATTCCGAGAATAATCCCATCAGAAATATTTAAATCTTTTAAATTTTTGTATCCGTTCTTTTTGGTTTTAAGTTCCCCATAAGCTGTTATCAAGAGAAATATACCGATGATTCCGGTAATGAACTTTCCGGGGACGTCAAACTGTTTTTCAAACTCAGCAAACAGCTTGATCAGGGTAAACCCTAAAAGACCGCTGATCATTGTACTGACAATAAGAAAGATAAGAACATTTTTTTTTTCTTGATCGGCACGGGAGTAATGGAATAAATTCTTAATAAGAGTGATCACGTCCCGCCGAAGGTAAATAAGGGCAGCGAAAAATGTTCCCAGGTGAAGAAATAAGCTTTCTTTATTAGTCGCCTCAACCCCCTGATAGGTTGTAAAAAAGGATTGCTTGGCAACAGCCATCATTCCCGATGAACTGACCGGAAGCCATTCGGCAATACCCTGAATAATACCCAGGACAATGTGTTCCAACATAGGGGTATCATATCAAAACTTATTCTTCTTGTCCCTTCAAATAGAGAATTCTTATCCATTTCTTGTCCTAACGTATCATTTAAGATAAAATAAGAAATAGATCTTGAAAGGAGGCTGGCATGGCTAAAGTTCTTAGTTTATTGATGTGTCTTGCTTTTATAGTATTGGAAACTGGAAGTTTCCAATACGGGCACAAAATAGATGCGCGAAGCGCTTATTTTGTAAGTGTCGCGGAGGCACAAGAAGCGGGTTACCCTGAGCTCTCCAGGAGGTTTATCAGTCTGCGACAGATTCACAAAGGGATGACGCAAAAAGAGGTGGAAGCTATTTTGTATAATAAAGTGATCACCGGTTATGAAATGAGTTGGATGAGAGAAGGGCAGTATAAGCCGATTGTCATAAAAAATCCTTATCGTCAAGAAAATTTTCAAAAGGGGGCGAAGAAATTTAAAATTTATTATTATCTGGTCGGGATTAAGAAGGCAGACGGACAGGTGACGAATGATGAACTGGTTCCGCTCGTATTTCGAGACAAAAAATTAGTCGGCAAGGGTTGGAGATTCTTGCGTCAGAAAATCAAGAAATAACCTCCCGCTATGATTCATTCCAGGTATCAGGACATTTCTGTCAAATCTTTTATCTCTCACTATCATGTCAAACGCCCGATTGACTGGACGGAAGCATTCGTCGCCACAAGGCCTTTGCATGTCGAAATCGGTTCAGGCCTTGGAGAATTTCTTGTCCAAATGGCTTCGCGTCAATCCGATTGTCATTTTGTCGGGATTGAAAGGGACTGGAAAAGGGTAAAAAAAATTCTCCAGAAGACAGGATCTGTTGATAATATCCGGGTTTTGCAGGTTGACGCGGTTGTTGCCATGGAAAGACTTTTTGCTCCCCGGACAATCAACAGGATGTACTGTCTTTTTCCCTGTCCCTGGCCGAAGGAGAGACATATCAAGCACCGGCTTTTTTCTCATGATTTCTTTAAACTTCTTAACAGCCGGTTGGTAGAGAGCGGAGAGATGCAGATTGTTACGGACCATCTTCTTTTTTTTAATTGGATGCAGGAACAAACCGGTCAGACAGGGTTCAAAACACAGACACGGTCTGTCAAGCCGCAGTTTGATACGAAATTTGAGCGCAAATGGTGCCGGGAAGGGCAGAAAGAATTTTTTGAATTAAACCTGGTTAAAGAAGAACATTGTGATGTTCCTTTAGAGGAGGATGTACAGGTGAAAGTTTATTTTGCGGATCATTTTGACCCCGGACAATTTCATTTTCCTGATGTTAAGGGAAATGTATCGGTTATTCTGAAAGATTTTTTGTTTGACACTGAGCGACAGAAAGCCATGCTACGCGTTATTGTTGCCGAGAAAAATATGACACAGCATGTCTGGATTGCCATTGTCAAATGCCGGCCGCCCAAAGAGCGGCAATGGTGCATTGCCAGGGCCGAAGGCCATACGGTCATTCCGACAAAAGGAGTGGCCTTCGCCATACGTCACGTCTTTGAAACGATTAAAAAAAATGCGATTTCATAAATATGTTGCCCTCTGCCTGATTCTTTTTATATCTGTTGCTCCTTCTGACGTTGCCGCAAAGAAACGACAGAAAAGATATACCGTCTCGGCCCGAGCTGCTATTTTTTCCAATAGCACAGAGGTTAAGCGCTATTACGGAAAAAATGTTCATACACGGGTTCTCCCTGCCAGCACCACGAAAGTGATGACCGCCTTGCTGGTTTTAGAAAGACTTCCCTTAGATAAGGTGATCACCGTCAGTAAAAGGGCAACGTATGCCCAGCCTTCCAAGATTCATGCCAGGCCTGGAGAGAAATTCAAGGTGAGAAGCCTGCTTTATGCGATTTTGTTAAAATCGGCAAACGATGCCAGCATCGCCCTAGCCGAGGCTGTCGCAGGCTCAGAGGCTGAATTTGTCAAATTGATGAACAAACGGGCAAAGAAACTCGGTGCCCGCAATACCAGGTTTGCCAACTCCAACGGTCTTCCGACAAAAAAAGTCAAGCAATATACAACGCCTTATGACATGTATTTGATCTTCCGGGAGGTCTTAAAGCATAATTTTTTTAAAAAAGCCGTTAAGAATAAATACAAGACGATTTATTCTATGGCTGGACGAAAGATCAAACTGAAAAGCCATAATAAGATCTTATTCAATAAGTGGAAGAAGAAATTGTACGGGAAGACAGGTTATACGCGGGCAGCCAAATCCTGCTTTGTCGGGTATCTCATGAAGGGAAAAAGCGTGTGTATTATTGCCGTGTTCGGATGCCGCCGCAGATGGTCCGACATTAAGCATATTGTTTCAAAATACGGCGGGATCCCCCTGTAACAGATTATATTTGAAATAAAAAGCATTCTGACATATACTCTTACAAAGATATTAAGCTATATTTCTTTATATGAGAGAGGAATCATCATGAAGAATAAAAAGAGAATACTCAACCTGTTTTTTGTTGTCATCGGTGCTGTTGTTTTGGGGGTTTCTCTGACCGTTTTTATTTCCGTCCAGCAGATTCGTGACCCTGTCATGCGGCAGCTTATAACCCAACAGACGCAAATCCTGAATTTGCAGAAGAAAATGGACCGTCAATTAAGTCAAAGAGGCATTGCCGCGGGCACAGAGGGTGAAGGACAAAGACGGAAACCTTTAGAGCAAAGAATAGCTTCCTTAGAGAAAAAGATAGAAGGGTTGGTTTCTGTTGTTGGAAATCTTCAAAAAGGCCTGCCGCGGCGGCAGGGACCGCCTCCTGAAGAATATACCAAGGTTCACAAAATTGATGTCGCGCACTCTCCTGTCAGGGGCAACACAAAGGCACAGATCACCATTGTTGAATTTGTGGATTTCCAGTGTCCCTTTTGTTCACGGTTTCATCCTGTTCTCGATGATGTTCTTATGGCTTATCCCCAAGATGTGAATTATATTATAAAGAATTTTCCTTTATCTTTTCATAAACAGGCCAAACCGGCGGCTAAGGCCGCTTTTGCGGCCGGGGAGCAGGGTCGGTATTGGGAAATGGCGGATTTGCTTCTTAAGAACAATAAAGAGTTGAGCGAAAAGAAATTTGAAAAATGGGCAAAAAATTTAGGCCTTAATGTAAAGAAATTTAAGGCGGATTATAAAAAGAAGGATAAGGAATGGGAAAAGCTTATTCTCGCGGATATGCAGCTCGGACAGAAAGTACAGGTCCGTGGAACCCCGACCTTTTATCTCAACGGACGCAAGACCAGAGCGCGGGACTTGGCAACTTTTAAGAAAGAAATCGATAAAATTCTAAACGATAAGAAGTAAGTTGAGGAGGTTTATATGTCAAAAGTCGGTGGATTAACGTCAAAATATTATAAAGAAACACGGGGTCTTAAGGTGTCCGGAGGACAAAAAGTAAAATCCGGAACGGTCTTAACCCGAAATGGTAATAAATGGAAACCGGGTACGAATGTGGCCGGCCGCATGCATCTGACAGCCGTATGTGACGGCGAGGTATATTTCACGAAAAAAAGAGGGAATTATAAAAAGACGGTAACGTATGTGCACGTCAGGCCTCCGAAAGAGAAAAAGAGTAAAAAATAATCATGTGCGGTATTGTCGGATATGTCGGTGAAAAACCAGCTGCCCCTATTCTCCTGGAAGGACTTCGGAAACTGGAATACCGTGGCTATGATTCCAGCGGAATCGGTATTATTCCATCGGGGCAGGAAAACGGCGCACCGGTTTGCCGCAAGACACAGGGAAAGATACAAAATTTAGAAGACTTCATCCGCATCCATCCGATGCCGCAAGGCACTCTCGGTATTTCGCATACCCGCTGGGCCACGCACGGCGCTCCCAGCCGCCGCAATGCCCATCCTCACGCGGACTGTTCCCGGAATATCCTCCTTGCCCATAACGGCATCATCGAAAATTACGAGACCTTAAAGAAGACTCTCAAAGACAAGGGACATCGATTTTCTTCTGATACCGACACCGAAGTCATCACTCATTTGATCGAGGAATATCATACGGGAGATCTCTTCGCCGCTGTCAAGAAGGCTATTAAGCAGTTAAAAGGATCCTTTGCCTTTGGCGTTATTTCCAGGGATTGTCCGGATACTATTGTTGCGGCACGGCGAGGGTCTCCTCTGATTATCGGACTCGGCAAGAACGGGAATTTTATCGCCTCGGATACGGTTGCGGTTTTGGATGCCACCAGAAAAATTATTTATCTTAAAGACGGAGAAATCGCTGTTTTGACCAAAGACAGGGTGGATGTCTTTACCTTTTCCGGCAAGAAGGTGCGTCCTAAAATTCATACGGTAACCTTTAATGTGGATGCTGTCAAAAAACAGGGTTTTGCGCATTTTATGCTCAAAGAAATTCATGAACAACCCTTTGTCTTGCACCAAATGCTGAAAAACCGTCTTAAGGGGAGCCGGGTTCGTTTAGACGGCCTTGGATTAAGCGAAAAAGAGCTCAAGGCGGTTAAACATATTGTTATTGTTGCCTGCGGGACAGCCTATCATGCCGGGCTTGTCGGGAGATATTGCATCGAAAAACTAACTTCGATTCCGGTGAGCGTGGACAGTTCAAGCGAGTTTCGTTACCGGGATCCGATTATTGATAAGGGAACGCTGATTGTGGCCATCAGTCAGTCAGGGGAAACAGCGGATACTTTGGCCGCGGTTAAAGAGGCCAGGGCTAAGGGGGCGAAGGTGGTTTCGGTCTGCAATGTCATAGGCTCGTCGCTGACGCGGGAATCCGACGGTGTTCTTTACACGCATGCCGGCCCGGAGATCGGTGTTGCCTCAACAAAGGCTTATGTGGCTCAAATTGCCATGCTGTATCTTTTTGCTTTAAAATTAAGCAGTCTTAAAAAGAGAATGTCCCGTGGAGAAAAAGAAAATATGATCAGGGATTTTAAAAAGATTCCATCCCTTTATCGCGAGATATTAAAGACAAAGCAGGCTATTGCCAAAATCGCGCGGAAGAATTCTCACTTCGGTTGTTTTTTATTTTTGGGACGGAATATCAATTTTCCGTCAGCCTTGGAAGGGGCCTTGAAATTAAAAGAGATTTCGTATATCCCGGCTGAAGGATATGCCGCCGGTGAGATGAAACACGGGCCTATTGCCCTGATCGACGAATACCGGGCGGTTGTCTGTATTGCCCCCCGCTGTGCAACCTACGCGAAGATGATTTCCAATATGCAGGAAATCCGCGCACGCAAGGGTAAGATCATTGCCATTGCCACCAAAGGGGATAAGGCCATTAAGAGACATGCCGATCATGTGATTTATGTTCCTGCGGCGCATGAATTATTAACACCTTTGCTTGTTGCCCTGCCTTTACAGTTGATTGCCTATTATATTTCCGTCAAACGCGGATGTGATGTGGACCAGCCGAGGAATCTGGCGAAATCCGTGACAGTGGAATAATGTTATATATCGTCTCCACCCCCATCGGCAATCTCAAAGACATGACCTTCCGGGCTGTTGAGACTTTAAAGGATGTGGATTTGATTGCTGCCGAGGATACCCGCCATACACGTATTCTGACCAAGCATTACAATATTGATACTCCCTTGACCAGTTATTTCGAACACAATAAAATGAAAAAAGCGGATGATCTTCTTAATTTCTTAAAAGAAGGAAAGACCGTTGCCCTGGTCACTGACGCCGGAACCCCGGGCATCAGCGATCCGGGATATCATCTCATCAAAGTCGTTGGGGAACATGATATCCCGGTAACCGTTGTTCCCGGCGCCTGCGCCCTGATTGCTGCCTTGTCTTTATCAGGGTTGCCGGCACATCACTTTATGTTTGAAGGTTTTCTCCCGGTTAAGTCCGGGGCGAGAAGAAGGAAGTTGGACGAATTTAAAGGTAAGGACACAAAGAGAGAAACAAGAACCATTATATTCTACGAGTCTCCACACCGTTTGCTAAAGGCGCTTAAAGATATTCAGGAAATCCTGGATGACCCCTTTATTGTCTGTGCCCGTGAATTGACAAAAAAGTTTGAGGAAATTCGCAAGGGGCCTGTTAGCGAACTTCTCGCGCATTTTACCAAGACAAAACCCAAGGGTGAGTTTGTGCTGCTGTTGAATCTAAAGAAAGATTAGCCTTCCCGGAAGTCCTGCCAAGTCACTACCAATCCGTGGAACATTCCCCTGTTTCCGTACAGGCACCGGCCTCGCGTGTTTGATCACAGGAACCCGCAGAACACTCTCCTTGCCGGAACCAGCCTTCAGGACAATAACACCGGTTTCCATCTTTTTGTAAGAAATCGATGTAAATGTCCGGACAGCCGCAATAAGCGCCGTCACTTTTTGCCACGAGGTCACCTGTGCAATAGGCCTCGCAGGGGGCTCCCGTACATTCGCCCTGATTAACATAAGTAATGGCTTGATTGTCTTCGGTCAGATTTTCCTGGTAACCATCGCACCACTCGCTAAAGTTATCTCTCCCCTTGCATACAAGAAAACAACTGATGATATCATAAACACATACATACTCTTTTATCGACGCTGGTGAACCGCAATCATGTACCTGTTGCATATACTCAAGCAGGCATTTTCCTGTATCAGGATTCCAATCCGAGGTGCCGTCCTGGTCATAGTCGTCGATATAAATGCCCCCTGCATTCGTAATCTCACTCTGAGTCAGAGTCTCCGGGTCGTTATCACACGCGATATTGACAAAGCTTGTACAGCATTTGTGGGTGCCCCAGCGGACTTCAGGATTATCCTGGCATGTTCCCGCGAAAGTATCACATCCCAGCGGCGTACATGTCCGGGATCCGCGCTCTTGTGTTGCCGGACATATTATTCCGACGGCGCAGTTCCATTCTACTGGACCGCATTCACATGTCGGAAATTCTTCTTCGGTCGGCGGGGCCTGTTCAATCTCCTCGAGAAAAGAATCTTCAACGGAATCCTCTGTAAATTTGAAATAGGAATTAATGGAACGGATGACATAAGGGCCCATGGTCAGGATTCCCGCCATGACCACAATGATGATCAAAGAATACTCTATGAGCGATTGAGCCCTTTTCGAGGTGCGTTGAGGGGAATCATTTTTATCAATCATATTTTTAATATATCATGAAATTATCTAAAATAAACGCTTCGCGTATCTATTTTACCCTGCGGAATCGCTTCGCATTCCACAGGGTGCCCGTATTGGAATTTCATGGCATGAGGAACTTACCCCTGCTCATGGTAAAGTCACAAGTCTTCCCAGAAATAATTTTAAATTTCGAATCAGGGTGACGACATTTAATTTTCTTAAACAGCCGATCCTTAAATAATACTTGATAAAT
>CBDUYP010000020.1:0-11057 GCA_965371485.1 uncultured bacterium | reverse complement strand
CGGAAGCCCTGTAACCTGCCTGACCTTATACTCGGCAGCCTTCCATTCTTTAAAGGCCTGCCCAACCCCGGGGTTACTATCCAAAGCTTCCCGGATAAAAACATCTAGTACTATGGGTTCCTGTGCCTGCGCAAACCCGCTGTATCCCAACAAAACGATTAAACAGATAATATATTTTTTCATCTTTGCCTGCCTCTCGGCCCCTACCGGGCCGCTTACCTGAACTTGGCGATAAAATCAAGAATCTCGTTAATCTTTGTTTGTTTCGCGTCCTGAGATCTGCCTTTCAAAGCACTGGTAACACAACTCTTGAGATGCTTCTGGAGAATATTGTCCTGGACCCTTAAAAGGGCTCCCCGGACAGAGTTAACCTGCGTAAGGATATCCACACAATAACGTTTTGCCTCGATCATTTTCTGCACACCTCGTACCTGCCCTTCGATGCGCCGCAAGGCAACCTGCTGGTCATGATGACATGGATTCTGTTGCATGATGTCTCACCTCCCTTTCCTCTCTACTGGGAATATACCATACCCCCCTATGGTATGTCAAGTATTTTTTCACAGGCCGCTCAAAACCATCGCTGTTGAATACATCATCTGCGTATGTTAGGATATGACCCGTGATAACCCAAGTCAGAAAACAAATCGACAAAAGCCTTGCTGTTTTCATCGAGAGAATAAAAACCGAGTACAAACTGCACCTTGTCGATCCGATCCTGTTTGAAAGTATCAAAGAATTTGTCCTGCGCAAGGGAAAACGTATCCGTCCGATCCTTTTTGCCCTCAGCTATAAAGGATATTGTAAAAAGACAACCCGCACCTCCCCTTCGATTTATTATGTCTCCACCTGCATCGAGCTCCTCCACAATTTCATGCTCATCCACGACGACATTATCGACCGGTCTGATTTAAGGCGCGGCAAACCGACCATGCATAAACTCCTGGCAAAAGCCGTCAAAACACAAGACCGCCAAAAGCTTGGGGTTGACTTAAGCATCGTTACCGGCGATATCGTCTATGCCCTGGCGATCGATGCCTTTCTCTCGATTAAGGAAGAACCAAAGCGCAAGGAAAAGGCCCTGAAGTATTTCATCCAAACGGCCGTATTTACGGCCATGGGGGAATTTATCGATACGCTCCACGGTGTACAAAAGATTCACAAGGTCAGCGAGGCCGATGTGTTCCTGAACTATACGCTCAAAACAGCCCGCTATACTTTCGATTGCCCCATGGTTGTCGGGGCTATTCTCGCGGGAGCTGACAAAAAAGACATACAGCGTCTCTCCCAACTTGGACTATTGATCGGGCAGGCCTTTCAAATTCAGGATGATGTGATCGGAATTTTTGATTCCCAAAAAAATATCGGCAAGTCCATCCTGAGCGACATTGCCGAATCCAAGAAAACCCTTCTTGTCTGCCATGCTTACAAAACATTACCTGTAGACAAACGAAAAAAATTCATGAAACATTTCACAAAAACCAAAAAATCCTATGGTGACCTTGTTGCCATCCGAAAACTTTTTATGGATTCGGGAAGTTTACACTACAGCCTGCAGGAAATTAAAAAACGGCTGGACCGGTCACAAAAAATTATGAATAAACTGAAGATGAAAACAAAATATCTTCGTCTTATCGAAACGTCTCTCCTTAAGCTCTTTGAGCACAGTTACACTATCGCTGCTAAATACGGGATTAAAAATTATGAAACAAGCTAAATCAAATACGCAGACATCTCGTCTAAGACCAATCTTCCCCGATCTGTTGCCTGAAGACGATTGCCCTGTAAATCCAAAAGGCCGCCCTTTATAAATTCCTGAATCTTCTCTGATTTTTCTTCCGGCAACCGGCACTGAAATTTTCGCTCCAATTTTTTCAAATCAATTCCCGCGTTCATGCGCAAACCGAATAACAACGACTCCCTTAATCGTGTTTGAGGCGTTAAATCTTCAGAGCCTTCGGTGGGATCGCCATGATTTTTTATTCTGGAAATATATTCATTGAGACGGGAGACATTCCAATATCGCCTGCCGTTCTTATGCGAGTGTGCCCCGACACCCAAACCGATATAATTTCCCCCTTGCCAATAATGGGAATTATGCCGTGACTCCTTCCCGGGCCTGGCAAAATTGCTTACTTCATATTGCCGGAAACCGGCCTGTGTTAATAGCCGTGCGACAAACTCATATTGTTCGGATTGTTTCCCGCCATCCTGTTGCTTTAACCCTTGCGCGTAAAAACGGCTGTAGGGTTCAACGGTGAAGGTATAAAGCGAGACATGCTCGCTCTCTAAGCGGATTAATGCCGCGACATCCTCTTCTATCTCGCGCAGGGTTTGTCCCGGGAAAGAATACATCAAATCCAGATTAATATTGTCAAACCCGGCCTTTCGCAAATGCGCGAAGGCCGCAACCGCGTCTTGCGCGTCATGGCATCGCCCCAAAAATTTTAAATACTTATCCTGAAAAGACTGTACGCCCAAACTTATCCGGTTAATACCTAATGCAAATAAAAACTTCGCCTTTGCCAAGTCTAATCCTTCAGGATTGGCCTCAACAGTAAATTCTGTTTGATCGCAATAGCAAAACATCTTTTTGATCATTTCTTTCAGGCGCATCCATTGATCGTTGCTCATCCATGTCGGGGTCCCGCCGCCGATATGAATTGTATCGAGTCTTCTTCCCTTATATCGTCCGGCCTCAGACCTAAGACAATCGAGATAAGAATCCACGCGATGCCGCTGCGCGACAACAACGGTAAACGAACAATACAAACATTTCTTTTTACAAAACGGAATGTGGACATACAATGCTGTTTTCATTCTTAATTTCCGGAATTTAAAAATATTTTTTCTGAAAATTTTTGTCCGCTAACGGACATCATTTTGCTTTTCAACCCGTCTTTCAACCCTTCCATTCTTACCGTCGAGGAACTATATTTTATCCTTTAAGGACGATAAAAACAAATGAAAAAAATTGATATTTTTTTTTAACATTACATCAAAAAAAATAAAATATTTTTTGCATCTGTTGTTGTGTATTTTATTATTAAATTAAATGTAGTAACGAGCTTTTAAGAAAGGAGAAAAAGATGCCAGCAAAGTACAAGTAGAAACAGTAGGCAACTAAGAACAAGAAGAGAACAGCTAAAAGAAAATTAGCAAACCGTTGTGTTTTGATTAAAACCCCCTGCCTCGGTGGGGGGTTTTAATTTTATACGTTACCCCAACCCTTTATGCGCCCTCGTATCGTTTTCATTCTGGTGATTTTTCTATCGGCGGCTTTTTATGATGTCGTCTTCTTCGGGAAAACTTTTAAAGTCACAACCGCCAATTCGCAGGCCCTTCCCACCGGCGTTTACGGGCAAAACGATAATAAACCCGCGTTTATTCCTGTTAACGGTACCGATTCTCCCGTCCTGGAAGAACCCGTTTACGAATTCATAAAACGCAGTTTCCAGAAGGGGATCCTCCCTCTCTGGAATCCTCATCAAGCGTGCGGCTATCCGCTCATCGGAATGCTCCAAATCGGGATGTTCTTTCCGTTAACTATTATTCTGTATTTGCTTCCTTCCATGTATGCCTGGGATATTTTCATGCTCGTCCGGTTTCTTCTCGCCGGGGTTTTCGCGTTCTGGTTTATGCGCGCTCTCGGATTTAAAGAAATCCCTTCATTGTGTTCGGGCATCGTCTTTATGCTGAGCGGCCCGATGGTCCTCCTTCAATACTGGACTGTTAACGTTGACATCCTGACACCCGTTCTTTTTATCGCCTGCGACCGTCTTATCAAAAAAGCAAAAATACCTCAGGTGGCCTTTCTTGCCTTGATCATCGGATTAACAATACTGGGCGGGCACCCGGAACATATATTCCTTGTCCATGTTTACGGCGTTTGCTTCTTTTTATTCCGTTTGTTCTCTCTTCGCAAAGAAACGAATTTAAAAAAGACGCTGAGTTATTTTGGATTGTCCTATTGTCTAGGCCTTGGTTTGTCGGCGATTGTTTTATTTCCTTTCTTGCGCAATCTTTTATTTGAATTCTGGCACGGGCATCCTCAAAACGTGGGATTACTCATGGAGGAACAAAGAGACAGAGCATTGTCCCTGGCCCTTCCCCATTTTTTCCAACAGGTTCCCCTGACATATCAATGGGTCTTTTCCGGGTGGTGGGGCGGCTATCTCGGCACACTCCCTCTCGGTCTTGCTTTCTTAAGTTTGTTTCATAAACATAAGAAAGGATTGAACTATTTCTTCGCTGCCATGGCTTTTCTCATCATCTCAAAAGAATACGGCCTTCCTTTTATCAACTGGATCGGGTATCTTCCCTTATTTAATATGTGCCGCTACGCCATTCATACGCCTCTTCTTGCCGCGCTGAGTATCGCTATTCTGGCCGGCATGGGTGTCAGCACGATCCTGTCGAATAAACGCGTTTTTCTTAAAGGTCTTATCTACAGCGCAACATTATTATTGATTGCCGCAATCCATTTAATCTTTTTGAGAACATCCACCATCCTTCCTATTGCACAAAAGGCCAGCCTGTTTGCCCTGGGCGTCTTGATTGTTTTTCAGACAATTCTTTTTATAAAAGATAAAAAACTTCTTTCGAATAAATATATCGGAATCATCCTTCTTGCCGTTACCTTTACGGAACTCTTCCTTTATATACACCGTGAGCGTCCGCGCCGCTTTGATTCCTTCGCAACGGTACCTTACATTGAAGGTTTAAAAAAATCCCCGCAGCGGATAAGAAGTTACGGAAATTTTTGGGCCTTTTATCCCAATACCGCCACGGGTTTCGGTGTTGATGATCTCGGTTATTTTTTTGGGTTGGTCCCCAAACGTTTCGTCAACTTTACCAATCACCTGCTTGTTAAAAATCATTTCAAGAATGACAATCGTCCTCCCGCCTTAAGGGCCATTCCCATCCAGCATAAAAAACACGTGTTGGATTTATTAAACGTTAAATATATCATCACTCCCGCGACCGACCGGTTTTCAAGGATGTTTCTCCATTTTGAGGATATCCGTAAAAGATTAAAAGCCGTTTACGCGAATGAAGTCATTGTCTACGACAGGCCCGACGCCTTTCCCCGCGCCTTTATTGTGCATAAAGGTATTTTTGAACCCGATGAAGACAAATCTCTGCAGATCCTTGATCAGATGAAAGACAAGATAAGATACACGGCCGTGATCAACCACCCGCGGATTCCTGAAATTCTTGCCCGCCTTAAAGCTACCCCTCTTAAGGACAACTCCTCAGCGACCATTATGAAATATACACCCAATGAGGTTATTATTAATGCCGCTCTTGAACATGCCGGATTCCTGGTTTTAAGCGATGCCTATCATCCGGATTGGAAAGTTTATGTGAATGGAACAGAGGGACAAATTTTTCAGACCGATTATCTTTTGCGGTCTGTCTTTCTCCCGGAAGGACAACATCGGGTCAGATTCATTTTTTGGCCTGACTCATTTTACTTGGGGATTTGGGTAAGTTTGATTTCGCTGCTTGTTCTTTGCTTTTTCTTTGTCGCGCGCCGACGCCCGGGAAACTCCGCGAAACGGCCTGCTTAAACAAGGACTGTTGCTCTCTTGCGTTTACTTACTTTTTTTCTGGAGGGAGGAACTTTTTTCTTTTTCCCCTGTTCTTTTTTCTTTCTGGCCTTCAACGCGTTGTATCTTTCCGGCATATGATACTTCATCCAGCCTTCGGCATAAAGCCGCAGCCATTCATCCGTGGCTCTCTCGACACCTATACTGTATCCGGCCTTCTGGCTCTCGATCCATAAATGGCGGTTAATCTCTTCAATGACCCGCTTGTCCTTAAGTAAACCCCGAACGTCAGAAATCTTCATGATCGGCCTCCTCTGTTTAATAAGCTCTTAGATAAGCAATTCTCCATATGTGAGCCAATTATAGCCCAATTTCACCCAAATGCAAAATAAATTTGGTTGAAAGTCACGCCACAGCGCTTTCGTGCTTGGAATCCCTCAGAAAAAGCACGGACGTCTTTACGGCATCGAATGTCTTTCTCACCAGCATCAGATCAGGCTCCTCCGGCATGCCGAAGATATTGATATCCGCCGGCGGGGCTTCTGTCAGGACATTTTCAAAATCCCCCACAAGAACAGTAACTTGTGCGTCTGAAGGCAAACGCAGCAACTTTCTTAATTTATCAAGGTAACCCTGTGCCTCTGTGACCCCTTCCTCCTGCCCGACAGCCTGAATAAGCCGCACATGCCCATCCCAATTTTGTCTCAACTGCAAAGCAATGAGAATGGACAAATCAAGATTAGGGCTCTTGCGGCGTATCCAGACATTCACCGCTTTCTCCCGGCTGAATCCTGTTTTAGAACTCATTTTTAAAATAATAACCCCCAATCCCTCCTGCTCCGCGCCTTTGATCATATTGATGACATCCTCTTCCCGTTGTCGTCCATCCTGTAAAATATAAAAAAGCGTGTTCGGAGGAAAGAATTTGTCTTTCACCGTCTGCATAACCGTCATGCTTCCTGCAAAACAATCAGGAGATTGTGCAACACTCACCTCAACAAATAACTTTTCCTCCTTAAGGGGCGCCACCACGGACAATAATTCGTTTTTTGCCTCTTCTTTTGCCTGATGGGATCGCGTGACTTTAAAAAAAAGGACCCGACCCGTCGGACATACGACGGCCTTTATAAAAGGGATCACCCGGGACAGATACGCCGTATCCTCAACGGGAATAAGCAAATTCGGTTTCCATATCTTGGGGTGATAAGGAAGACACGCGGCAGCTTTGGTCAACTGTTCCGCTACAAAAATCAAGAGACCGCTCCTGACATCCGGCGAATGGATTTTCACTTCCCGGCGTAATAACACAATATAGATAGCAATCATCACAATAAAGACGATGAGGCTGAGTTTCATATTGATCAAAAACATAATTCCGATACAGCTTAACCCTCCGAAAAACGGAATAAAACGGGATATGCGAAAGGCGGGACGAAAACTCGCAATCCCCATAGTCTGCTCAATAAATACGGATAAATTGATCATCCCGTAGGTGATAAGAAAAAACATGGTTAAAAGATTGGCCACGCTGTCGAGTGTCCCGTAGAGAAGGGTCACTAAAACCAAAAGAGCGGTAAAAAGAATGGCAGCCGTCGGTTCCCCCCTTTTATTGATACGGACAAATGAAGAGGAAAACGGAATAATCGAATGTTTCCCTAATGCCATCAGGGTTCTGGGCGATCCGACAAACATGCTGATAGCGGAAGAAAGTGTCGCCCCCATGATCCCGGCCACGACAAGCCATTTCCACCGGCTTAACTGGATTAAAATCGAAGTGTTCTGGATCAATTCCTCTGACGCGGCATGACGGGAAAGCCAGACAGCCAATCCTATATAGATACAAAAACTGACGGCCATGGCACTTAAGGTTCCTTTAGGGATACTCGATTTGGGATCTTTTAATTCTCCGGACATGACAGCTCCGGCGAGAATTCCGGTCACCGCAGGAAAAAAGATCGCAAACACCTTCCAGAAATCTTTAAAAGAAAGTTCATGCCAATATCCCGGTATGACCTGCGACGATCCGGCGGCCATCCCGGACTCCTGCCCGTTCCCGAGAAAAACAGATACCAATGATAAAGCAACAACCGCCATAATCCCGTATTGCAGCCGAAAGGCCAGCCTGGCGCTTGCGTAAGAAACAACAAGAAGCACAAACCACGCTGTCAGGGAAACGCAATAACCGTTGTGTAACGGAAAAATGGAAATCCAACATTCTGTAAAACCGGTAATGTAAAACGCCACGGAGACCGCCTGGGCGAGATAAAGCGGAATCCCGATGGCTCCGCCGGCCTCAATACCCAACGACTTGGCAATAATGGAATAGGCCCCTCCCGCCCCTATCCGGATATTGGTGACAATACTGGACATCGAAAGGGCCGTGGCCAGGGTAATAAAATTGGCAAAAACAATAATGATCACGGCCATCCCTATCCCTGCCCGGCCGACAACCCATCCCAAGCGCAAATACATGACAACGCCCAGAATACTTAAAAGACAGGGCGTAAACACACCTTCAAATGTGCTGAATCGTTTCATGATAATCTTTACTTTTCTTTATTTTTTAACGTCAATCGCGAAAAAAAGATGCCGATCTCATATAACACGATTAAGGGAACGGACAACAATATTTGTGTAATGACATCCGGCGGGGTTAAGATGGCGCTCACGATGAGAATAAGGACAATAGCATGTTTTCGTTTTTGTCTTAAGAATTCCGGTGTAGCAATACCGATCTTTGTCAGGAAGACAAGAACTAAGGGGAGTTCAAAAATGATTCCACCCGCCAGAATAAGCATCCCCACAAAGGTAATATATTTATCAATCGCGATCATCGGAACCAGCAGACGAGAGGAAAAACTCAGGAGAAATCTTAATGAGATAGGAATCACAATAAAGTAAGCAAAGACCCCGCCGGCCACAAAGAGTAAAAATGAGAAAGGGCCGAAAAACATAACGTGCTTCCTCTCCTTTTGTGTTAAGCCGATGGATACGAATGCCCAGATATGATAAAGAATAAACGGCAGGGATAAAAAAAATCCACCGAACAAGGTGAGGATCATGCGGGAGAAGAAAGCATCTGTGGGAGACGTAAAAACCAACTGGCCAACGGGTTTAATAATGGCCGCGAGGATGGCATCAATAAAAACATAAAAAATGCAGGAACAAATGACAACAGCAACAACCGCTTTGATTAATCTGCTTCTTAACTCATCGAGATGGCCGAAGAATGAAAGGTCTTTTCCTGCGGTATCCATTTATTCCTCAAAAACAACCCGGTAATAATCATTTTTGAATTGATCAAACGGTTTGTTGATCGGCTGAACATAGGATATGACATCCAAAGGGATTTCCACTCTGAGAAAACCGATTTCATCATTACCGTCATAAATGGTCAGACGGCTGCCTTGGGTAAGACCATGAAGCGCCCCCAACGTAGCAATACACGTCTCTGCCTTGCGGTCAATCCAAAGATGGCCCTCACGGCGCCTTTTCTCCGTATCCGCATAAATTTTATCAGCTTCTTTAACAATTTTTTCAACATCAATGGAACTTCCGACTTTCTTCTCCAGAATCAGTGTCAAACGTTCTATCTCAGCCTTCTCGGCGCCAAGAAGACCGAGCTGCATTTTTAAGGCAGAGATCTCCTCTGAGTTTGCCATTTGGGTATTCACCATAACGTAAAAAACACCCGTGGCGCAGACAAAGGCCGTAACAATTAAAATGAACCCTGTTAACAGTTGCTTTTTATTCTGATCGGTCTTCTTTTCCATGATTTTTTTTATTTTACCATAATTTATTTAATTTTTTCCTAATAATCCGAACATCTTTTTCTTGTAAGCCTCCACCCCGGGCTGATCAAAAGGATTGACGCCAAGAAGATACCCCTTCATCGCCACGGCCTTCTCAAAAAAATAGTACAACTGCCCGAGAGAGTTGGCATCAAATCGCGGGACCATAAGGGTCATATTCGGTACACCCCCCTCATAATGCGCCATCGCCGTTGCCTGATAGGCCTGTTTGTTCACAAAGTCTAAATCCTGTCCCGCCACACAATTAAACTTATCCAGGTCATCTTCGTCATGAGGGATGGTCAATACGTGCCCCGGCTGATCAACGATCAGAAAGGTTTCAAACACGTTGCGTTGGCCTTCCTGAATCATCTGGCCCATCGAATGGAGATCCGTTGTAAAACTTAAAGACGTAGGGAAAATTCCCTTCCCGTCCTTTCCCTCACTTTCCCCGAAAAGCTGCTTCCACCATTCCTCGACAAGAGAGAGTCTCTGATAAAACGTGGCCAGGATTTCAATATATTTTCCCCCTTTGTACAAAAGAAAACGTGCCGCCGCGTATTGATAGGCAATATTCGTATCAAGATCCATCCTGGAAAAATGTTCCTGCGCTAAGCGCGCCCCCTGGATCAGTCCTTTGACGTCGATACCGGCAATCGCCAACGGAACCAATCCTGCCGGCGTTAAAACGGAAAATCTTCCGCCCACGTCATTGTTGATCGCGAAGGAACGGTATCCTTGCTTTTGGGCAATGTCACGCAGCGCCCCTTTTTGACCGTCTGTAATGCAGATAATTCTCTTTTTTAATTCTTCGGCGCTGTATTTCTCCTGCATGAATTTCTTGATAATACGAAAGGCCAAGGCCGGTTCTGTTGTCGTTCCTGATTTTGATATCACGACGACGGTTACGCGTTTATCCTTAAGGCTGTTAAGAAGATGATAGAGGTACCCGGAACTTAAATTGTGGCCGGCATAATAAACAGGGAGTTTTTGGTCAGCGATTAAGAATTCCAGTGACGCGTGGATACCGACGTAGGAACCCCCGATCCCCACACTCAACAGGCAATCGGAGTCTTTCCTGATCTGACGTCCGAATTCTTCAATCTCATCGAGAAACGAATCCTCCATTTTGCTGGGCAAATCCATCCATCCGGTAAATTCCTGTCCCTTGCCGGTGCGATTCTCTAAATGATCATGCGCCTTTTGAATCTCAGGAAGTAAATTCGTGTAATCTTTTTCCTCAAGAAATCCCTTCAAGTTATCCCGCCTCAATTCAATGTCCATAAGACTCGATTCCTTTCGTTTGATAATCAACCTCACGGCTCATCGGAGATTCAATAACAGCACCGCCCAGGACAACATCATCATGATAAAACACAAT
The DNA here is from genome assembly GCA_965371485.1 of uncultured bacterium. GTDB lineage: Bacteria > Omnitrophota > Gorgyraeia > Zapsychrales > JANLHA01 > CBDUYP01. Next base: position 333 of record CBDUYP010000020.1, on the reverse strand, counting down.
CGACTGTCCCGGGGTAACGGACTTTTGTGGTTCATCAAAATCAACCTGAACACGATCGTCCCCGAGATACCTCAGAAACCCTTTCACCTCAGGTGCATTATAACGGATCCGGCAATGAACCTCAAAAGGCCCATCGGAAATATCCTTGCCAAAAAAGCTCGACCTGACGGTCTCGCAACTTTTTGTGCCCGCGTTGGAATTTCCACCTTTCGGTGGAAATTCCGATGCTACGAGGAAATTAAACTGATTTGCCAAAAGCCCTTCACTATAGAGACAGTCCTGCGGCCCGACATAAACGGTTCCGGTCTTTTTCTCAATCCTGTAAACATAAAC
>CBDUYP010000019.1:0-11509 GCA_965371485.1 uncultured bacterium | reverse complement strand
TTGAATAAAATCGGCAGGACGGCTCCCAGGGTCGTGGCCAGGATAACCGTGGCTACCATGGCGAGTCCTACGGTCATGCCCAACCGCGGATCCTGGTCCAGCCATAAAGCCCGCAAAGCCACAATAACCGCCATCACCGTACCCACCATGATGCCGACACCCAATTCTTTTTTGATAACCTGAATCAGATCTTCCATCCTGATACTTCCGGTGGCCAGCCCCCTGATGACAACGGTCGAAGATTGTGTTCCGGCATTTCCTCCTGCCCCGAGTAATAACGGAATAAAAAAACTCAAGGCCACAATGGACTTCAACTGCAACGAATTGGTCTGCAAAACCCACGCCGAGATAAACCCGACAAAGACCAAAACCAGCAGCCAAATCGTCCTTTGCTTGGCCATCTGGAATGAACTGGATTTCATGTAATCCATATATTCACCGGCGGCAGCGTATTTGTACATGTCTTCGGTGCTCTCTTCAATCACGACATCCACCACGTCATCCACCGTAACAATACCGACCAGCCGGTTTCCGTCGTCGACAATCGGAATGGCAAGAAAATCGTAATCAGATAATTTTTTGGCAATGATCTCCTTATCCTCATTCACATTGGCGCTGATAACGTTCTTGTGCATGACATCCTCGACCTTACTTTCGGAAGGGGCCACCAGAACGTCTTTTAAGGAAATAAAACCCGTTAACTTCCTGTCACTGTCAACAATGTAAATGTAATAAATCGTCTCCCGGTCAAACGCCTGAAGTTTAAGTCTTTCCATCGCCTCTTTCAAAGTAATATCCGGCGGGAGAGAGGCATACTCGGTTGTCAGAATAGACCCGGCGGTGTCCTCTTTATATTCCATGAGTTTTTTGATGTCGATGCGCTCGGCCCGTGCCACCAAGGGAAAGACCTGCTCTAATTTCCGCGCAGGCAGGAATTTAACAAAATCAGCCCTTTCATCAGGGGCCATCTCCTCTAAGATATCCGCCATCCATTCTTTGTTAAAATAATCAAAGATATCCTCTTTTCTCTCCTCATCAAACTCCTCGAAAAGCTCAATCCCCGACGGGATTCCTAATATTTTGATGCATTCTGAAATATCCGCGTCTTCAAGACCCTCACACAATGTGAAAATATCATGCGGATGCATGTCATGGAAAAAACTCTTGAGCTTCTCCTGTGAATCAGAAGCGTTTAAGATTTCTTTGATTTCCGGAGAGATTAAGGATACGCGTTTCATGTTTATCGGCTCACGTTAACATCTTTGCGTTGACAATATTTTTTTACACCACACCGGGAACACCACGGCGAAACCGGCCTGCAGATATTCTGCCCCCATGTCACTAAAAGAGTATTATATTCCATCCAGAATCTTTTTGGCAATTTATCTCTCAGGGCCCATTCTGTCTTCTCCGGCGTCGTTGTGTTCACATAACCGAACCGATTCGAGATACGGTGCACGTGGGTGTCCACACAAACCGCCGGCTTACCGAATCCCTCGGTCAGGACAAGATTCGCGGTCTTACGCCCCACACCTGTCATCGTCAACAAAACGTCAATTTCATCCGGTACCTGACCGTCAAATTTATCAAGGATATCCCGGCATATTCCTTTGATCCGGACAGCCTTGGTTTTATAAAACCCTACCGGATAAATGGCTTTCTCGATTTGTTTGCGCGTTAATTTTAATATGCCTTGCGGGGTATCTCCCAGGGCAAATAGCCGCTCTGAAGCCGGCAATGTTGTCTCATCCTTGGTCCGCAAACTTAAAATGCACGAGATCAGGACACGGAACGGGTCCTGCCAGCGTTTGCCGACCAATGTCACCGACGGGTCAGAGAATCTCTTCATGGCCTTTCTCAAAATTTTAATCACATCCGCGATATTGGAGTCCGTTACAGACATAATATTTTCTTTGGAATCCCGATATCAACCACCACAACCCTGCCGGTATGTTTGGGGCCGTCACCTTTTAGAAATCCTTTTTTCAGAAGACTGAACGTGATGGTTTTAGCGGCACGGATACAGACACCGTGAATTTTTCCTGTTGTTCCGTCAAGCCCCGACGGAATATCAACAGACACAATGCGCTTTTTCGAACGGTTTAACATGGCGATGATGCCTGCAAACGGCTCTTTGATGTCCCGGTTTAAACCGACACCGAAAATGGCATCAACGATAATGTCGGCTTTTGTTAATTCCCGTAGGGGCGAACCCCGCCTTTGGCGGGACAGGCGGCCGTTCGCCCCTACCAGCCTGATCAAGCAGTTCATTCTCTTTAAAATCCGGCAATTCACTGCCGCGTCATTTTTTAATTTCTTGGCCTGCCCGACCAGGAATATGTCTGTTTTGACGCCGGCATTCATCAAATGTCTTGCTGCGACAAATCCATCGCCGGCATTATTGCCAAGTCCGCAAAAAACGCATACACGGGAATTCTTTTTGTTCCTTAAACTCTTTAAAACCTCCCCGGCCACGGCCCGCCCCGCATTTTCCATCAACGCAATCGACGGCACACCGTATTTCCCAATAGCCTTCTCATCAAGAGCCTGGATCTGTTTAACAGTAACGGCGTTATTTCTTGTCATATATAAAATAAGCGCTTCGCGCATCTATTTTATTAATCTGCCTACTCTGATTGATGGAAGGCAGATTAAGAATAATACCCCATTTCCTGCAAAAGGGCGTTGTCGTCGCGCCATTTTTTCTTATTTTTAACATGCATCTCGAGAAAAACCTTGTGTTCCAAAAGTTGTTCCAATTCTAACCGGGCAAGGGTTCCGGCTTTTTTTAAAACCTGTCCGCCTTTACCGATCACAATCATTTTCTGAGACTCTCTCTCGACCACAATAAGAATACGGATATGCAGGGTCTTTTTTCTTTTTGGCTGCATATCCTCGACAATAACAGCAAGAGCGTAGGGCAATTCATGACGCATGGTGTCAAAGAGTTTTTCCCGGACAATGTCCGCGATCATCATTCTCTGAGGGATGTCCGTGAGGGCATCCCGTGGATAAAGAGCCGGTCCCGGCGGTAAAAATTCGAAAAGCGTATTAAAAAGTTTATCCATATGAATCCCGGTTTTCCCGGACAGCGGTAAAATCACAAAAGATTTTATCTCTGTGGCCGGTTTCCCCACAACGCGTTCCCAGAGGGCGATGTAGTCGGGAACATAACGGTCATTCACATCCACTTTATTCAATCCTAAAATAACCGGGATGTTCAATGAGCTCAAACGCCCGACGATCTCCTCTTCTTCCTTCCCCACAACATCTCCACTATCCACTAGATGAATAACGCACTCCGCGTTTTTGGCAGACCCATAGGCGGAATTGTTCATGAATTTATCCAATTTATCCTTCGTCATATGCAGGCCGGGCGTATCAATAAAAACAATCTGGCCTCTCTCATCATTGTAGATACCGCGGATCTGATTGCGGGTGGTTTGCGGAACATTGGAGACAATGGCGACTTTCTCGCCGAGAAGCTTATTGAGGAGGGTTGATTTGCCGACATTGGGCCGGCCCACAATCGAAACCATGCCGCAGCGGAAATCTGAGTCCTGCAGCTTTTCCGCCATCACGGCCTGCCATTCCTGTAGTATACGCTCACAATAGCAACAGCCGTAAAGAATATCGTGTTGATGATGCAGAATGTCCGCCAGACAGGGTCAACGGACTGAAGACCCGACGGAAGCATCAGAAGGATACAAACCCACACCCCCAAGACCCATGAAAGGCTCAGATCCCGGGAAGATTTTCTCCTGATAATCTTGATGATTAAAGGGATGTTCCATAACGGCAGGACAATCGCCGCGTAAAATCCTATTTTTTCTGCCACTTCAAAAGATATCATGGACATAAGCTGTTTATTCTCCGATCATCTTGACCAACACCCGTTTGCGGCGTCTGCCGTCGAATTCACCGTAAAAGATTTGCTCCCAGGGCCCGAAGTCCAGTTTCCCGTTGGTAATCGCCACAACCACCTCCCGGCCCATCACCTGCCTTTTTAAATGGGCATCACCGTTATCCTCGCCGGTATTATTATGCCGGTAATGCGAAACCGGTTCATGCGGGGCGAGTTTCTCCAACCAATCATCATAATCTTTCAAGAGCCCGCCTTCATCATCATTAATATACACACTGGCGGTAATATGCATGGCATTCACCAGACATAATCCCTCCCGAATGCCGCTCTTGTCAATCGCGGCCTGGACATTGCCGGTAATATTCCTGTACTCCCGACGGGACTTTGTATTAAACCACAACTCTTCACGAAAGGATTTCATAGATCATCTCCCCGTCACTAAAACGCGTGATTGATGCCGAACCAGAACTGGGTATCCTCTGCGGAATCGTTGACCGCCTTGGCCACGTCGGCGCGGACGATGACTTTTTCCAGGAAGGAACCGATACTGACCTTGAATCTTAAACCCACGCCGGCATTCTTTTTTAACCGCGCGTCTTCAAACTTGCTGAACCAGCTCTGCCCGGCATCAAAGAAAGCCACCCCGCTTATGGATTCAAGCCCCAGGATATTATCCAAAGCATAAAGGCCTATCCTTTCTTTGAGCGGAAACCGATACTCCATGCTCCCCAAAAGGGTATTGGATCCCCGTATGGTCTTGCGGCCATACCCCCTTAACCCGTCGCTCCCTCCGAGCTGAAAGAGATCCTTTTCGTCGGGAGATCCCCAACCGTATTTCATGCGTACCGCCAACGTTGTCTTGGGGGTCATGGCGTGATAATGGCTGACATCAACCGCTGTCCGCTGAAAATATTGACCGGATCCCCAAAAATGTCCGGCATTCTCCGTAAAAACATCTAATGTGTACCCCTGCCTCGGGTCAGGATAAGGTCCCGACTGATTAAGATGCAGGGCAAGTCCCGCGATGGATTCTTCCCGACGGCTGTACTCAAGATTCCGGTCGTCTTCCTTACCGGATAGAAATTGCGCGCTATCATTCGGCCGCTGGTTACGGATCAAATAGAATGTGACGTGATCATTGATATCCGCCATGCCGTACTGGGCCGGCCAGAGTTCCCGGCGCAAATAAACCTTGCCGCTGACAAGATCATCCACACCCCCGTCCATATCATTCGTATTGGCAAGCTCGAAACCGAGGGTTGTCTGCGAATGAAGAAAATTGTTTAATTGATACCCTGTCCGCGAATGATGCAGGTCCTCGCCGAACTCATAATCCGTGGCCGCATAAAAATTGTAAGCATAGGGTTTCTGAAGAGAGGCCTTAAGTCCGAATCCGGAATGGGCCATCTCCGGGCCCACGACGAGGTTGTAGGAATCCTCCGGCAAAAAAAGCGGAATATCATAAAGACCGAAATAAAAAGGCACGGGTTTGATGTGCAGCCGCCTCGGCCAGTGATTATCAACGCGGTCAATATCAAGCAATGTCCCTTTGGGATCTATCTGCACCCGGGTAACAGGTGTTGTCTCATCAAGGATGACGACATCGCGGTTCCTGGCCCCTTCCCAGATAAAAGACTTTTGCCGTCCGTCGGAAAAATGAACTTCAACCTCCGCCGGCATGATAATCCCGCCGCGGTTTTGCAGCATGATGGTATTCCCGCGGACTCCGGTAACCGCGTAATTCAAATGTTCGGCCGTGTAAAGCCATTGGCGGAAGAATTCAGAGAGGTCCTTGCCGCTCTCTTTTTCGCACATACGGATAAAATCTTTTATCAAGAGATTCCGGAAACGGAATTCCTTGAAAACCCTTTCAAAAACCCGGTTAAAGGCATCTGGGCCGATGACCGCCTCCAACATCTCCACAATCCTTGAGCCCTTGCCGTAGGTCAAAGAAAAGATACTGCTCGGTTCACGGAAACTGGATAATTTATCGACGACAGCATGATCAAACCCGATACGCGTAATCGCTTTGTAACGAAAGTCCCGCGCCCGGCGGAAGGTCACATCCGGCAGAAGCCACTTCATATCCTCAAACCAATAAGGAAACTCTGCGATACTCGCGTTTTCGCCATACTTGTCCTCAAGATATTCCATAATAAAATAGGAATGGATGCCTTCCTCTAACCACATCTCACTGTACTCATCAATCCCGACGGTATTGTAAAACCACTGGTGCCCTGTTTCGTGGGCGATCAGAAAATCAAAGTGCCGTGATAAAAGATTCGGCAATTTGTACACCCGCGTATCGATAAAAACCATATTGGACATCTGCTCCCCGCCGTATCCCAGATAAACAGGGGCTATGCTGAATTGCTTGTAGGGATAAGCGCCGAAACGCTGCGTATAAAACTGCATCAAGTCTTTGGCATGCTCAAGCGCCTTCTGGGCCCGGGCGTGATCCCCCTTAAGATAAAAGGATTTGACCTTAATCCCGTCGTATTGATCTTCAACGAGCTTGTAATCAGGACTCATGGAAAATGTAAATTCCCGGATCGGCGACGAGGATTGAATGTGAAGGATTTTTGTGTCCGGGGCTTGTGACGTTTCCCTTCTGAGGAAACCGGAATGGATGACAACCTGATCCCGGGGCACAGTCAACGCGACGCTGTACTCTGCGGCTTCACTGAAAAACGGCCTGTGAAAAGGATAAAACGGATTCTTGTTCCAACCCTCTTCGTTGTGGACAGAGAGAATCGGATACCAATGCGATGACATGATAATATTCTCATGCCACCCCAAACGGCCGAAGGCATGCGGGAGATCAACGGTGAAATCCATGGATACGGTTATCGACCCGCCGGGCTTAAGGGGAGTGTTAAGGGGAACTTTCAGAAGTGTCTGGTCTTTGCCCGTGACTTCAAACTTCAAAGGCCGGCCTTTATTTACAACAGACTGGATGTGCAGACGCCCGCGCTGAAAGCCTTCCGGGAAGAGATCGACCTTAAAATACCCGGCGTAGAAAAGCATAAATTGCTTTTCCTTAGGGGTGTAGTACCGGTTGGGATAAATATGAAAATACAGTTCACGGATATCCCGGGAGCTGTTATTGGTGAATGTAACGATTTGCTTGGCCGAAATTTCCTTTTGAGAGACATCCACGGATGCCGTGATGTCATACCGGGGATGTTCAAAGCCATGTGCCTGGGCAAAGGAAAAAGATAAGGCAATGAAAATGAAGGACAGCGAGGACAGTGCTAATTTTTTTAAACTAGACATAGTCGGCTATCCGTCGAATGGCTTCTTTGAGATTTTCGTAACTGGAGGCATAAGATATTCTGACGTATCCTTCGCAGGATTTTCCAAAAGCCACTCCCGGGACAAGTGCGACTTTTTTCTTCTTTAACAACCCCTGGGCAAAATCCAAAGATTTTTGTCCCGTGCTTTTAATGGAGGGAAAGACATAAAAAGCCCCCTCGGGATTATGGCATTCAAGCCCGATATCGTTTAAGGCCTGAACAATAAAACGACGACGCCTCTTGTACTCTTTTTTCATTTCCAAAACAGCCTTGAAACCGTTTTTAAGCGCTTCCTGGGCCGCCATCTGACCGGTGATCGGGGCGCATAAAATGGTGTACTGATGAATCTTGGTCATGGCCCCGACGATGGCCCGCGGCCCGCAGACCCATCCGATGCGAAAACCCGTCATGGCATAGGTCTTGGAAAAACCGTTCAAATAAATAACATGTTCCTTCATCCCCTTGAGGGAAGCCAAAGGCGTATGGTCAAAATCATAGGTTAATTCATCATAGACCTCATCGCTGATCACAAGCAGCTTCCGTTTTTTAATAACGCACGCGATGTCTTGCAGCTCTCCTTTAGAGTAGGATGCCCCCGTGGGGTTACAGGGATAATTGATCATGAGCGCCTTGACACCCTTGGAACAGGCTCGATCAATCTGTTTGGCTGTCAATTTAAAGCCGCCCTTAATATCTGTTTTTAAATAAACAGCCTTGCCGCCGGCCAATTCCACCGACGGGCCATAGGAAACATAATGCGGTTCCGGGATGAGAACCTTGTCCCCGGGATTGAGAATGGCGCGCATGACGAGATCCAGTCCCTCGCTGACCCCGACGGTGATCAGGATTTCTTCTTCTGCATCATAATTCACGCCGTAGCGGTGATTAAGGAAATGGACGATCTGCTTTCTCAGCTGAGGCATTCCCTTGTTAGAGGTGTAAGAGGTATGCCCCTGTTCCAGAGAATAAATCGCCTTCTCCCTGACATGCCACGGGGTCACAAAATCCGGTTCCCCCACACCGAGGGAGATGACCTCCTTCATGTTGAGAACCAAATCAAAAAAGGCGCGGATCCCCGACGGAGCCAATTGCTGAACTCTTTTGGATATGTGTGTTTTCATATTAGTACGATATGTTTAAACGTTTGCCACGGCCTTTCTTCTTGAGAATATGGCCGTCTTCTTTGTATTTGTTTAACAGAAAATGCGTTGTGGTGCTGCGGATATTTCCCATAGGGGCCAATTTGGAAGCGATAAACTCTGATACGGTTTGAATATTGTCCCCCTCCACAACGAGCAGAAGATCATATGTCCCGGAGACAAGATAACAACTTGTGACCTCGGGAAAACTGTAGATGCGCTCGGCGATGTAATCAAATCCCACGTCTTTTTGCGGGGCGATGCTGACCTCGATCAAGGCCCTCACAAAAGAATTCGCCTCCCGGGCAAGGTCATGATTGATAACGGTCTTGTACTTGACAATGGTGCCGTCTTTCTCATATTTCCCGATGGTCTTCTTGACGGCGGCCGCAGCCTTTCCTGTTAACCTGGCGATTTCCTCAGGGGTTATCCGGGCATTGTCGGATAAAATTTCAAGAATCTCGTCCATAATATTTTCCTTTCTTTTAAAAAAAGAAACGGATATGTTTCCTTTTCAATATCAACATCCGTTAAGAATATTTATTATATCTCAGGAAGGGATTTTAACCTACAAAAAATTGTGGTGAAAATAGGGAATGCGCACAGGGAATCATTTATAGTATTGGAATTTCAAAGAAATTCCGAACACGTGCATAAAATAGTTCCGAGCGAAGCGAGGTTATTTTACGGGGAAGTGGACTCCAGGACATCGATTTCGTCCTTAAGACCGGAAATTTTTTCTGTTAAACCGGAAATCTTTTGGCGCATCCGCTGATTTTCCGCGTCCATATCCGCGATCTCATCCATCAACATTCTTCGCTTGTTAAGAATAGCCCTGGATTCTGAAACCGCGTCTCTCACGGTCTCAAGCTGACCACTTAACCTTGCCACTTTGGTTTTCAGGACGCGTTTTTCTTTAACAAGCTTCGCGGGAATTCTTTGGGATGAACGGGAAAGTCTTTCATTTTCTCTTCTTAAAAGTTCATTCTTTCGTTTTTTCTCTACTGTCTGTCTTTCTATCTCTTTAATTTGCGCTTTTAAGTCCCGGTTTTCCCGTTTAACCGTTTCAACCCCCCGCAATGCGGACCGGTTTTGTTCCTCTGTGTCTCTGATGGAACGGGATATTTTTTCTTCCTCCCTCTGAGATTTGTTTAATTCGCCTTTAAGCTTCCGGATATCGGCTTCTTCTAACTGCTCCATCTCCTTGCGCGAAAAATTTTTCATTCTGATATCCAGCATCAATTCTCTTTTTTGCGTTTCCAAAGCAGACAATTGTTTTTCCCATTTCCGGTTTTTCGCATCAATATCCGCCAATCTCTGCCTGAACTCCCTGTTTTCAGCCTCCAAGGCGGAAGTAGTCTTCTGGAATTTTGCAGACTCAGTCTGCAGAGACCTTGCAGACTGCGACTGTCTCTGCTGCCGGTTCTTTAAACGTTTATTATCCCGCTCCTGGGTCGCTATCTCCTGTTTAAGTTGGCCCAAAGAATCATGCGTGTCAGACAATTTTCCTTTCAAAAGGTTGTACTCGGAATTTAACCGGTCATTCTCTCTTAAAAGTAATTGCGTATCTGATTTGACCTTCTCTACGGTACTCTTCCACTCCCGGCGCCCCTGAGATTTGATCGAAGAAGATATCGTCCCAAAATCAGACTCCTGCGCAAAGACGTAACTGCCGGTAACGGTAAAGATAAATGCGGAAAAAAACAGAAGAGTGTATTTCATCATAATTAACCGTATTGTAATAAGTTCCTGCATCTAAGGCAAGAGGATTTTTGCATTAATCCGGCATTAATTTTTTCCTGTAACTTTTTAAAAGTTTCAGCGTGATCGGCCCTGCTTTCCCTTGATGGAGAGGCTGTGTGCCCAACATCGTAAGGGGCATGATTTCAATGAGGGAATTCGTTAAAAAAGCTTCGTCGCAACTCAGCAAACTCTCTAATCCTAAAGCTGTGACCCTGCATCTTATCCTCATTTCCTTGGCCAATTTTAAAACCATTTGCCGTGTTATGCCGTTAAGGCACCCGCATTTAAGCTCAGGCGTCAACAAAACACCGTCTTTAACAAAAAACACATTCGCGCGGGTCCCTTCGACAATCTCACCTTTCTTGTTCAAAAGAATAGCCTCATCACATCCCCGGATGACAGCGTCCTGATAGGCCTTCAGGAAAAAAGAATAGTCAATGGATTTGATGTTTTCCGTCCCTGACGGGGATGTCCTGTTCCTGCGCGCTTTGCAAACCATGGCCCGGAATCCTTTTTTGTATTTTCCGGCAAGCGCCCTGTAAGAAACAGCTGCGATCGAAATACACGCAGGCCTGTGTGCCTTTTCCTTCCAAACCGTTAATCTGACCCGGGCATTTTTTAACCGGTTGCGCCGCAATGTTTCCCGCAGCCAATAGACTATTTCCTTCTTGGCGTAAGGGGACCTGATCTTCAATCTGTTAAGTCCGGATAAAAGTCTTTTAAGATGTTCCTGTAGAAGAAATATCTCACCGTTGTACGCCCGCATGGTCTCAAAGACCCCTTTCCCGGGCAATCTCCCCGGAGACAAACGTTCTTGAAAAGACACATCCGCCGGCACGATCCGGCCGTCGAGAAAAATAACACCTTTATGCATGAGCCACCGCTTGTCTTTCAATCCTCTTCTTTTCAACCACCCCGGGCCGGCTGTCTTCTGTCAAAGACAGCAAACACTCTTGCATGGCCAGGGCCTTCACTAAAGTCTCTTCATATTCCCCTTGCGGATCCGAGTCCGCCACAATCCCTCCACCGACGTGAAAACGGATTTTATTCCCTTGCGCCAACAACGTGCGGATCAAAATATTAAAATCCATGTTTCCACAAAAACTGACATACCCTAAAGATCCGGTGTAAACAGACCGGGGGACCGGTTCCAATTCTTCAATAATCTGCATGGCCCTGATCTTGGGGCACCCGGTGATGGATCCGCCGGGAAAACACGCCCGCAGAAGATCAAAACAATCCCTGTCTTCCCTTAATATCCCTTCAACCGTCGACGTCGCCTGGAACACTGTGGCATATTGCTCCAGCGTACGCATCTCTTTAACGTTAACCGAACCATACCGGCAGACACGCCCCAAATCATTGCGCGACAGATCCGTGATCATGAGCAATTCCGCTTTATCCTTTGGGCTTTCTAAAAGTTCTCTTTTCTTGCCGATGTCTTCGAGATCCGTCCTCCCCCTGGG
>CBDUYP010000018.1:0-11654 GCA_965371485.1 uncultured bacterium | reverse complement strand
CAATGAAAAAATCCTTTTTGAGAATCTTCCAGGTTATTCTGTGTGCCGTTTTTCTCGCGGGTTTGAGTTCTGTCCTTTATGCCCAAGAGAGTTCTTCGCCGCACAAACCCGGTGTCCAATCCGTTTCCCGTACCATTGCGCCATTTTTAAAGTCTAATCAAGTCCGGAAAAAGATCCTGGATACTGCTGCGGTTACGATTTTTGCGTATCTGCTGCTTTTTGTTCTTATCGGGATTATTAATAAACGTATCCGTAACATCAAGACCAGACACGTTGCCCGGAAGAATACGATTTATGCTATTAATTTTTTATTGATCAGTGGAATATTTCTCATTTGGCTGCAGAATATTAATTCGCTGACAATTCTTCTGGGATTTGCCAGTGCCGGACTGGCCCTGGCCCTGCAGGAAGCGATTTTGTGCGTTGCCGGCTGGGGTCTTCTCGTTACGCGGCGTCCTTTTGAGGCTGGGGACAGGATCGAAATCAACGGGGTCAAAGGAGATGTCATTGATGTGCGGATTTTCCAGACATCCATGCTTGAGATCGGCAATTGGGTTGACGCGGACCAGAGCACAGGGCGCATCGTTAATATCCCGAACAGTTTCGTGTTTAAGGCGGCGAATTATAATTACAGCCGCGGCTTTGAATTTATCTGGAATGAGATCCCGGTCCTTGTGACCTTTGAAAGCGATTGGCAAAAGGCCTATGATATTATGATGGTGTATGCGAAAAGACAGGCCGAGGGACTTACGGATGATGTGCGTAAAAAGATTGAGATCATGAAAAACCGGTACATGATTTTTTACGGGAAATTAACGCCCATCGTTTACGTCAACATTAAAGACAGCGGAGTGGAGCTGACCTTGCGTTATCTGACGGAAGCAAAAAATCGCCGGGACTCTCATGATGAATTTTGCCGGGCGATTCTGGAAGAGTTTTCCAAAGAACCGACTGTCAACTTTGCTTATCCAACCTACCGTATTGTAAAAGAATAATTCAGAGAGCTTAATTTATGTCCTATCTCGTTTTAGCCCGGAAATACCGTCCTGCGGTTTTTGATGAAGTTGTCGGGCAGAAACATATTACAGAGTTACTAAAAAAAACCATTTCATCCGGCCGCATAGCCCATGCCTATCTTTTGTGCGGGCCGCGCGGTATCGGGAAAACTTCCTGCGCGCGGATTTTTGCCAAATGTCTCAATTGTCAGGACGGTCCCACCATCACTCCTTGCGGCCGGTGTCCGGCCTGCCAGGAGATTGCACAGGGAAAAGGCTTTGACGTCCTTGAGATTGACGGTGCGTCGAATCGCGGCATTGATGAAATCCGCACTCTCCGGGAAAATGTAAAATTTGCCCCGGGCTACGGGCGTTACAAAATTTACATTGTCGATGAAGTGCACATGCTGACAACCGAGGCCTTCAACGCTTTATTGAAAACGCTGGAGGAGCCTCCCGCACATGTCAAATTTGTTTTTGCCACAACCGATCCCAATAAAGTCCCTGCCACCATTATTTCGCGTTGTCAGAGATATGATTTTAAACGCATATCCCTGAAGGACGGGGTTGACGCGTTAGGCAAGATTTGCAAGAAGGAAAAATTCCGGGTCGAGTCAGAAGCCCTTTATGCCATTGCCAAGGCGGCCCAGGGGAGTTTTCGTGATGCTTTAAGCATCCTGGATCAACTCAGCGCTTTGAGTGAGCGCAGTATCAAGGGTGAGGATGTTTATTCGATGTTGGGCCTTGTGGAGACCGAGCTTTTATTCAAGCTTAGTTTGGCGTTAAGTGAAAAGAATTGTGCAACGGCTTTAAAGGTGCTGGATGAGATTGTTGAAAAAGGGAAAGACATGAAACAATTGACAAAGGACCTGATTGAGCATTTCCGCAATCTCATGATCATTAAAATCGGAGGCAAGGCCTTAGGACGGCTCGTGGATTATCCCGTTGCCATAAAGGAGATGTATTTGTCGCAGGCACAAAAATTTTCTTTGCAGGAAATTTTGAATGCGATTGATGCCTTCATTGAAGCCCAGGAAACGGCCCGCGTTACCGAGTCTTTAAGGACACCGCTGGAGATCACCTTTGCCAAGTTGACATATCAGGGCGAACCCGTACAAGATGTCCCGTCGAGGCCTGTGGCGAAACCGTCCGGGCCCCACCGGTTTTCTCCCGTTGGGATGCTGAGAAATCAAAAAGGGCAAGTTAACCCTTCGACGACGCCGGAGATTAATGTTTTGCAGGATGATGATGAAACCGGTGAGGAGGATATCCCGGTTGCCGGGCCTATTTCAGGGCCTATGGACCTGGAGAAAATTAAAAACGCCTGGAGCGCTCTCACGCACGGTATCAGCCGCGAGAAGATGTCGGTGGCGACATATTTGCAGGAGGGGTTCCCTGTCGCATTCCGGGAGAGCAAATTGACAGTCGCCTTTCCCGGGGGATTTGAATTTCACAAAGACGTGTTGGCGGAAAATGAGAACACGCTTCTCGTGGAGCGTGTTTTTTCTGAAAAACTGAAGACGCCTGTTTCGGTTAAATACGAAATCACAGCAGGCTTGACGCCGCAGTCTTGTGAGGAGCAAGAGCCGATTGTCAAGGCGGTTTTAAATACGTTTAGCGGCAAGATCGTCAACAAATGGCATAAGGAATAATGTCTTACCCGAAACTTCTTGAAAATCTGATTGAACAGCTTATTAAACTCCCCGGCGTGGGAAGGCGCAGCGCCGAACGCATGGCCTTTTGGTTTTTGAATAATCCCAGGCATCAGGTTGAAGCATTTTCCGAAGATATCCTGCGCCTTAAAAAAGGGCTTCGCATGTGCCGGGAATGCCGCAATTTAAGTGAGGAAGATCTGTGCCGGATTTGTAATGATCCGGGTCGGGACAGGACCATGATCTGCGTCGTGGAAGAACATAAGCATCTGTTGGCCATTGAACGGACCGGCACCTACAAAGGGCTTTATTACGTGCTTCTCGGCGCGATATCGCCGACCAGAGGCAGAGGACCTGAAGATTTGAAGATTGATCGTTTGGCCGACAAAGTCCGGGCACAAAACATCCAAGAGGTTGTCATTGCCACCGACCCTGATACAGAAGGCGAGATGACCGCCACCCACATCAGCAATGAACTTAAAAGTACCGGTGTTAAACTCAGCCGGATCGGTATTGGGATTCCGATAGGGAGTTCCGTCGAATATGCCGACCTTTCCACGCTCACCATGTCTATGACCTCGCGCAGGGAAATCGGGAATTAATATAACTTCTGACGCCGTTGTTTGATATCCTCGTCGGATAGATATTCGTCAAAGGTTGTGTGCACCCGGTCGATGTAACCTTTGGGGGTGACTTCAATGATGCGGTTGGCCACGGTCTGCACCAATTGGTGGTCGTGGGAGGAAAGAAGAATCGTCCCGCGGAATTTTTTAAGGCCGGTATTTAGCGCCGTGATCGACTCCAAATCTAGATGGTTGGTCGGTTCATCCATCATCAGGGCATTGGGTTGAGAGAGCATCATGCGTGATAACATACATCTTACTTTTTCGCCTCCCGATAAGACCTGGACCGGCTTAAGAGATTCTTCGCCGGTGAAGAGCATTCGCCCTAAAAAATCACGCACAAAGTTTTCATCGGTATTATCCGAATATTGGCGAAGCCAATCAATGATGCTGAGATCACGGTCAAAATATTTGGTATTATCCTGAGGGTAGTATGCCTGACGGGTTGTTGCCCCCCATTTGAAGTGGCCGCTGCCCGGTGTCAATTCTCCTGCCAGGACCTGAAAAAGTGTGGTCTTGGTCAAATTGTCCGGCCCGACAAAAGCTATTTTATCACCCTTCTCGACGGTGATATTCAGGTTCTCAAACATCACTTCTCCGTCAATGGTCTTGGACAAACCGTTGATGTGCAAAAGGTCATTTCCGGCTTCGCGTTCCTGATCAAAATTGATATAAGGGTATTTGCGTGACGACGGTTTGATATCTTCGACCGTGAGTTTTTCGAGAATTTTTTTACGGCTCGTGGCTTGTTTGGACTTGGAAGCGTTTGCGCTGAAACGGGCGATAAACTCCTTGAGCTCTTTGCGTTTTTCCTCGGTCTTTTTATTGGCTTCACTGCGCTGTCTGAGCGCCAGTTGACTGGATTCCCGCCAAAAGCTGTAGTTACCCGAATATATCCGGATTTTACCGAAATCAATATCCGCAATATGGGTACACACCTTGTTTAAGAAATGACGGTCATGGGAGACGACAATGGCAGTATTTTCAAAATCACATAAGAATTCTTCGAGCCATAGGCATGTTTCAACATCAAGATGGTTGGTCGGCTCATCAAGGAGCAAGATATCCGGGTTACCCAGCAGGGCCTGGGCTAAAAGTACGCGAACCTTTTGTCCGGCCTTAAGCTGTTTCATCGGTGTCTCGTGATATTGTGGCCCGACACCTATGTCACTTAACAGTTTTCCCGCGTCGGATTCGACATTCCATCCGTCGAGGTCGGCGAATTCCCCCTCAAGCTCTGCGGCGCGGATGCCGTCTTGCTCAGAGAAATCCGCCTTGGCATAGAGATCGTCTTTCATGGTCATAATGCTGTAAAGTTTTTTATGGCCCATGATAACCGTTGTCAAAGCGGTGTACTCATCAAACGCAAACTGATCCTGGCTTAAAACCGATATCCGTTTTCCCGGGGGCGTGGAAACATCGCCCTCGGTAGAATCGATTTCCCTGGAAAGTATTTTTAAAAAGGTGGATTTGCCCGAACCGTTCGCGCCGATCAGCCCGTAACAATTGCCCGGGGAGAAAACGATGTTGACCTTAGAAAAAAGTTTACGCTGGCCGTATTGAAGGGTTACGTCGTTAACCGAAATCATGATTTCACAACTCCTGTTTGCAAATTTGCCCCATTCTATACTAAATACAAGATTAATGAAATAAAATTAAAGGAAAATGGAATGAGCAGTAAAATGATAATGATTTTAAAAAGGAAAAGGCGGACGATGAAGGGTAAAAAATGGATTGTCTCTGGAGCCGTGGCTGCTCTTTTCATAGGAGGGTTGATTTGGGGAGCCCTGTATCATAAAGAACATTGTGCTGCTTGTTTTATGAAATCATTAAACCCTGGGACCATTCGTCATTATATTGAAGGATTCGGCTCCTGGGCTATTGTCGTTTATGTTTTATTTTATGCCGTGAACACATTGACGCTGATACCGCCTATCGCGTTTATGTCTTTATCCGCAGGGGCTTTGTTCGGTCCTGTCTGGGGGACTGTTGCTTTGACATCAGGGGCGTTTTGCGGAACAACAGCAACATTTATTATGGCGCGTTTTTTCGGAGGAAAGTTGGTCGATAAATTTGTGAAAGGGAAAGCAGCTGATTTTAATGTGAAGTTAAGTCAAAAGGGTTTTGTTGTTCTTTTGCCTATGCGTCTGATCGGGTTTCCCCCGTATGAATTTGTTAATTACGCCAGCGGCTTGTCAAAGATTTCTTACAAAGATTACATTTCCGCTACGATGTTAGGGATGTCACCTGCGATTATTATTCAGGTTCTCCTCGCTGACCGGTTGGCAAATTTCAGCTGGAAAGATCCTGTCCTGTATGTCGTTGTCCTTTTATTTATTGGGATGGGCGTTATGACCGGGAAAATAATCAGGAAACAACAGAGAGAAGGGAAGCGCAGTGGCCAAATATGATTATGATTTAATCGTCATCGGCGGGGGTGCCGGCGGATTAACCGCGGCAACGTTCGCCGGGCAATCCGCGGCCAAGACGCTTTTAATTGAAAAAGAAGAAAAGCTGGGCGGGGATTGTTTGCATTTCGGCTGTGTCCCGTCAAAGTCACTTATTAAAAGCGCCTATATTGCCCATGCCATCCGTAATTCTGAAAAATACGGACTGCCCAAGGCATCGATGGGCCGGGTTGACTACAGCAAGGTCACCGGGCGGATTCGCGACATTATCGGTGTCATTCAAAAGCATGATGAGCCGGAGTATATTCAGGATAAATATAATGTCGAGACAAAATTCGGATCACCGCGGTTTGTGGATGATCATACCATTGATTTAAACGGTTAGAGGGTAACATCACGCTATTTTGTCATTGCCACAGGATCATCTCCCGATATCCCGCTGGTAGAAGGACTCCGGGATGTTCCCTATATAACCAACATGCAGATTTTTTCGCTTGAAAAATTACCCGAATCTCTGGCCGTCCTCGGCGGCGGGCCCATTGGGATGGAAATGGCTCAGGCCTTTCACCGGCTTGGTTCTAAGGTAACCGTGGTTGTCAGAAGGGATTGTATCCTGCCCAAAGAGGATAAGGATATTTCCTGCTATGTCCATGAGCTTCTTGAACAAGAAGGTATTGATTTTATTGTTGAGGCCTCAGTCAAAAGGGCTGAAAAAAAAGGGGACACGGTTACATTAACGTTGGAAAAAGATGGCAAGACAAAAATCCTTGAAACAAAAAATGTGTTGGTCGCGACCGGACGTAAAGCGAATGTGAGAGACCTTGATTTAGCAAAAGCCGGGGTGACGTATGACCGCGCCATCAAGGTTAACGAAAAAATGCAGACATCAAAGAAGCACATTTATGCTGTCGGGGATGTGGCCGGAGGATATCAGTTTACCCACGTGGCTAGCTATGAAGCCGTGGTTGCCATTTATAATGCCATTCTTAAAATTCCCAAGAAGGCGGATTACACTAAAACACCGTGGTGCACGTATCTTGATCCGGAAGTCGCTTCCATCGGGTACAACGAACAAAGGGCAAAAGCGGCCGGCATTGAATATATTAAACATGTTGAAGACATGTCCCACAATGACCGGGCGTTAGCAGAAGGAGAAACAAAGGGGCGGATCAAAATATTGATGAACAAAAAAGGGAAAGTCATCGGCGTACAGATCGTTGCTTACCATGCCGGGGATTTGATTTCCGAGTGGATTCCGGTTCTTAACGGAAATGTAAAGTTATCAGTATTGACCGACGCGATCCATCCCTATCCCACAATGTCAGAAATCAACAAAAATGCCAGTGTCAATTACATGATATCCACCATCCCGCCCTGGACCAGAAAATTAACAAAATTTTTGTTTAGGTATCAAGGCAAGGCATGAAAATTGGTGTCAATTCTCGATAAGGGCATTTAGTCAGGAGCTTCTCACCAAGGGGTTTGCGAAGTTTTTTTAGAATTGTCTATTTACCTTTACAGCCACGGTAAATTTTGGTATCATTTGAAACGAATTTGGATTTCAGACAAAATTTTATTCCCTCCAGGATGGTAAAACTATTTTTATTTCAGGCATAAATAATCTCGGGCCATTAGCTCATCTTGGTAGAGCATCTGACTCTTAATCAGAGGGTGGCAGGTTCAAGTCCTGCATGGCCCATTTTGTAGTATCGCAAACTTAAAACAAGCGAGGATATATGATACAAGACGTTAAAGATCCTGCAGAGACACAAAGCATTGACATCAATTCCCTGAAAGAGAAGGCGGTCTTATTCCGGCGGGAGATCCTTGAGACGATCCATCAGGCCGGGTCAGGACATCCCGGCGGATCCTTGTCAGCCGTTGAGATTTTTATCACTCTTTACGATTACAAAATGAAACACAATCCCCAGGATCCGCAGTGGGACGAGCGTGACCGTTTGATCGTTTCCAAAGGCCATTGCTCGCCGGTGACGTACGTGACACTCGCCAATTACGGGTATTTCCCCAAAGAACAATTAAAAACGTTCCGCAAATTCGGCAGTCCTTTGCAGGGTCATGTCCACACAAAGGTTCCGGGTGTTGAATTTAACACGGGTTCGCTGGGGCATGGATTATCCGTGGCTAACGGGATGGCTCTGGGTGCCAGGATGTTAAAAAAGGATTGTAAGACATATTGTCTTATGGGAGACGGGGAGATTCAGGAAGGTTCCGTCTGGGAGGCAGCCATGACAGCCCCGCATTTCAAGTTGGATAATATCTGCGCCATCGTAGATTACAACAAGGTGCAGGAAAACGGCCCGGTCAATGAAATCAAAAATCTGGAACCGCTTTCAACAAAATGGAACAGTTTCGGTTGGCACGCGATTGAGGTTAACGGACATGATTTTCATGAACTGATCAGCGCCCTGGATGAGTTTGAAAGGACCAAAGACAAACCAACCGTGATCATCGCCCATACTATCAAGGGAAAAGGGATCTCTTTCATGGAAGGCCAAAATAAGTGGCACGGGAAGGCGCCTAATGATGAACAATTAAAAGCGGCATTGGCAGAATTAAACTTGCCTGTGCCCGTCAGGGTAGGAGAGCGTAATGAATGAAATGATAGCGACAAGAGATGGTTTTGGAAAAGAACTGGTTGCCATAGGAAAAAAGAATGAAAAGGTCGTTGTGGTTTCCGCTGACCTGGAAGATGCCACCCGCGCCGAATATTTCCGAGATGCTTATCCGGACCGTTTTTTTACGGTAGGGATTGCCGAACAGGATATGGTAGGGATGGCCTCGGGTTTAAGCAAGACGGGGTTTATTCCGTTTATTAATTCTTTTGCCGTTTTTTTGACAAACCGCGCTTACGATATGCTGCGGCTGGATATTTGTTACAATAACTGTAACGTTAAAATTGTTTGCTCTCATGCCGGCGTGACCGTGGGGCAGGATGGGGCTTCGGCGCAATGTCTTGAAGATTTGGCCATCATGCGGGTCCTGCCGAACATGCGGGTGATCTTTCCGGTTGACACCTTGGAGGCCCAAAAGGCCACGCGAACCATGGCTGATTATGCGGGGCCGGTTTACATGCGCACATCACGCGCTCCTGTTCCTGTTATTACAGAGGAGTCAACTCCCTTTGAGATTGGGAAGGCCAATATTATAAGAGAAGGCGGGGACGTGACCCTGATCGGGTGCGGGGGTATGGTTTGTGAATCTCTTGGGGCAGCGGATATTCTTAAAAAAGAAGGGATTGAGGCCCGTGTGATCAATATGCACACGATTAAACCGATTGATGAACAAACCATCATCAAGGCGGCCAAGGAGACAAAAGCCATTGTGACGGCTGAGGAGCATCAGATCTACGGTGGCTTGGGCAGTGCCGTGGCAGAGGTCCTGGCTCAAAAGTGTCCTGTACCACTCGAGATGGTCGCGGTCAGGGATTCTTTCGGAGAATCCGGAACGCCGGAGGAACTACTAAAGAAATTTCATCTTAAAGACGTTGATATTGCCGAGGCGGCAAGAAAAGTCATAAAAAGGAAATAAGAGGATTAGGGAGAGAATACCCATGACAAAATTACATCAGTTAGCTGAAATCGGGCAAAGCATTTGGTTGGATTACATCAGCCGCAAGATGTTAGACGGCGGGGAACTTAAGGCGTGGTTGGATAAAGGCCTTCGCGGGCTGACATCAAATCCGTCGATATTCCACCAGGCGATCAGTCAGACAGAAGATTATGACGAAAAGATTTTACAATTAAAAGAAGGCGGTATGTCTACTTTTGAGATTTACGATGAATTGACCACACAGGATATCCGGGATGCCGCGGATTCTTTTAAATCCGTTTATGAGCAGACACAAGGCCTGGACGGTTATGTGAGCCTTGAGATCAATCCTCAATTGGCTGATGACGTTGAGGAATCCGTTAAAGAAGGAAAACGGCTTTTTGAAAAAGTCAACCGCCCCAATCTTATGATCAAGGTTCCTGCCACCAAGGCGGGGTTCACTGTTATTGAGGAACTTCTTGCCAACGGAATAAACGTCAACGCCACGTTGATCTTTTCAAGAGAACAGTATGCTCAAACAGCTGAGGCCTTTTTGAAGGGTGTTGAGCGGTTGTCTCAGACAACAGAAGATTTGAGTCGGATCCGGTCTGTTGCCAGTGTTTTTATCAGCCGTATTGATTCGTCCGTGGATAAGCTGCTTGATGACAGGAAAAAAGAGCAGGCACAGGCCTTAAAGGGCAAGGCCGCGGTTGCTAATTCCAAATTGATTTTTGAGGATTCCAAACGCGTGTTTGCCGGAGAAAAGTTCCAGAGTCTGGCACGCAAAGGGGCCAATCCCCAGCGTGTTCTCTGGGGATCAACCTCAACAAAAGATCCCAAATACAGTGATGTTAAATATGTCGAGGAATTGATTGCCAACCCGACGGTCAATACCGTTCCGGAGAAGACCCTCAACGCCTTTCTCGATCACGGCGAGGTTAAAGAGGCCTTAACCGGCGACGCGAAAGAGGCCCAAGACATTTTTATCGCGCTTGAAAATCAAGGTATTGTGATCGACGATGTTTGTTTGAAACTTCTTAATGACGGTGTCATTGCCTTTGAAAAAGCCTTTGAACAGCTCCTTGCCTCTATTGAAACCAAGGCGGGCAAGCTTTGTGTTAAGCCCTGAAACAAAAAATCCTGCCGATGACAGCCTTCGCGGCTACATCCAGCCTCAATTCTTAAAAGAATTATGGTTCCATACCGGAACGATTTGCAACCTGCGCTGTCCTTTTTGTTTAGAAGGCTCAAACCCGGGGGACGACCGTCTCAATAAGGTCACGCTCGAAGATATTATCCCGTTTATTCAGGAAGCTGTGGGTATGGGCGTGGAGAAGTTTTCTTTTACCGGCGGTGAGCCGTTTGTTATCCGGGATATGGTTAAGATTTTAGATTATGCCCTGGATTTCTGTGCCTGTCTTGTTCTGAGCAATGGCACGCAGCCTCTTGAGACACGCCTTAAGGATATCCTGCCGCTTGGGGCGAAACCCCATCCGTTAAATTTCCGCGTGAGCCTTGATTATCCCGATCCGCAAAAACATGATGAGGGCCGCGGGCAGGGGAACTTCAAACTGTCTTTATCCATGTTGGCGGGATTGCACCGTCATGGTTTTGGCGTATCTGTGGCGCGCAAACGTTTATCGGGTGAGGACAGCGAAGCAACAGATCGTGCGTATCAACCGTTTTTTAAAGAAGCGGATCTCCCCATGGAAACGCGTATCGTCAGTTTCCCGGATTTTTTATCCCCCGGTTCTATGGCCGATGTTCCAAGCATTACGCAAGAATGTATGACGAAATATCATACAGAAGAAAGCCGCGCTCAATTCATGTGTCATTTCAGCAAGATGGTCGTTAAGAGAAACGGCAGGATGCGGGTGTATGCCTGTACGCTGGTTGATGACGATGAGGATTATGATTTAGGAGCAAACCTTAAGGAGAGCATAGCAACGCGTATCATGCTCAAACATCATCGGTGTTATTCCTGTTTCGCGCATCAGTCTTCGTGCAGTGAGGGGAATAAATTATGAAATAAATCGTGAAATAGGTACGTGTCCCTTATTTATTTTGTTATAATTGGAAACAATGGATCCCTGGGGAAAATTAGCGCGGCTTTCACGCGGCGAGTTGCGGAATCTTCAGAATAAAAAACTGCGGTACTTTATTCATCAGTACGTCTATCCATTCAGCCCCCATTATCAGCGGTTATTTGACCGGCATAAGATTGATCCTCGAAAGATCAGGACGGTGGAGGATTTAGGGCATCTTCCTTTTTCTTCCAAGATGGATTTGATTGATTCTCCGGATGACCAGCAAAGTGCCGGGAAATTCAAAGAGTTTGTCCTTCGTCCGGACAAAGAACAGATGCGCAAGCACTGGCCAACGTCAAAATTGCTGGCGCTTAAGGGCACGGCTCTTTTTAGGGGCAGC
>CBDUYP010000017.1:0-11692 GCA_965371485.1 uncultured bacterium | reverse complement strand
TGAATCTTCCCCCCCGCGCTCTCTAAGATCAAACCCGCGGCACGCATGGCACTGTCTTTAACCTTTTCGATATCAACACCTCTTTCAAACCGGTAAGAAGAATCACTGGATAACCCTAACGCGCGTGCCGTGCGCCGGATCAAAGCAGGATCGAAATAAGCGCTTTCTAAAAGAATATTCTTTGTATCTTTTGTAACTTCTGTGCCCTCTCCCCCCATAATACCGGCAACCGCAACAGCACGTTTAGTGTCGGCAATAACAAGAACAGACGAATCTAATGTCTGCGGGACTCCATCGAGTGTCGTAATGCGCTCCCCTTTGCGGGCACGCCGGACAACGATCTTTTGCCCTGTTAACTTGTCATAATCAAAAGCATGCAACGGCTGTCCGGTTTCCATAAGACAAAAATTCGTAATGTCGACAATATTGTTAATCGTCTTTATTCCAAGGGCATGTAACCTTTGTTTCAACCAAAGAGGAGAGTCTTGAGGACGCACTCCCTTAATAACGGTTCCTGTGTAGCGGGAACACGCCTTTTTGTCCAGAATCGTAACATCACATTCTTTCCCCGGCACAGATATCTTTTTCCCCTTAGGAAGAACTAACGTCTTATTTAAAATCGCTGAAACTTCCCGGGCAATGCCGATCATATTTAAACAATCAGGACGGTTCGGCGTAATCTCTAATTCAAAAACCGTATCCTCATCAACGGTGGCGATCTTCTCAACCTCAAGTCCGGACATTGTTAACTTATGCGCCAATTTTTCTGTCGGGATTCCGACAGCCACATAATCTTTAAGCCAGTTTAAACTCACCTTCATAAAATTCTTCTTTGCCCCTTTAGAATTGTTCCAAAAACCTCACATCATTCTCAAAGAAAATACGGATATCATTGATCCCGTATTTCAGCATGGCCATGCGTTCAATACCCATACCAAAGGCTATGCCTGTATATATCCCCTTCTTGTATCCAACCGCTTCAAAAACTTTAGGATGCACCATGCCGCATCCCATAATCTCAAGCCATCCCTTTCTGCCGCAAACAGAACATCCCTTTCCCCCGCAGAGATAACAAGAAATATCCACCTCCGCCGATGGCTCGGTAAAAGGGAAAAAATGCGGACGAAAACGCATCTTGATATCAGGACTGAAAAACCGCTGACAAAATACCGTCATCAAGCCTTTAAGGTCTGAAAATTTAAGATCTTTATCAACGAGAAGTCCTTCGACTTGATGAAACATAAACGAATGGCTGGCATCAACCGCGTCCGGACGATAAACCTTTCCGGGAATCGCAACAGCCAGCGGCGGAGAAAATTCTTTCATAATACGGATCTGCCCCGGAGACGTATGACTGCGCAACAAAAGATGACGCCCTTGATGGCCGGGATCTTTCTCCTGTAGATAAAAGGTATCAAAGGCATCCCGGGAAGGATGGTCCAGGGGGATATTCAGGGCCGTAAAATTATTGAACTCTGTTTCGATTTCCGGGCTTTCCCGGACGACAAACCCCAAACCTTTTAAAATACCGCAGATTTCATCGAGAAGTTGCGTGAGAAGATGCCGGTGCCCGACCCGCGCGGGCACTCCGGGGATGGTGACATCAAAATCGTCGCGAGTTTGGCTTTGTTTTTCTTTTTGTTCAATCTGTGCGCGTTTTTGATCAATAAGCCTCTCTACAAAAATCCTTAAATCATTAATGGCTTTCCCAATAACAGGTTTTTTATTCTCCGGCGCCCCCTTAAGAGTGGCATAAAATCTCGCAAGCACGCCCTTACGCCCCAAGTATTCAACCTTGAATTGCACGAGTTCCTGTGCCGTGGAAACATTCTTTATTTTCTTTTCCGCGTTATAGGATTCTGTCTGATAAAGGAGTTCTGCCATTTTAAAATCCTTAAAATATAATACTTTTTTTTAGTTTATCATATTTTAAGTCATCATCGCGGACAATCTCGGGAATTTTCGGATCAAACCTCTTTATACTTATTCGTAATCGGGAGGCGGCGGTCTTTGCCGAAGGCTCGGGAGGTGATTTTGATTCCGGGTGGGGATTGACGACGTTTGTATTCGCTCTTGTCAACTTTCTTGATGATTTCTTTGATCATTTTGGAATTTTTCTTTATTTTTTGGCTTATTTGAGACAGGGATTGATGTTCCTCAACATAAGCCTTTAATAAAGGATCCAGGACATCATAAGGGGGAAGAGAATCCTGATCTTTTTGGTTTTCACGTAACTCTGCGGTGGGGGCACGCTTTAATACACTTGCGGGAATCATTTTTCCGTAACGATTATTGATAAGTCTTGCGACTTCATAAACCTGTGTTTTAAGAACGTCTTTAATGACGGCAAACCCTCCGGTCATATCCCCGTAAAGTGTACAATAACCAACCGCCACCTCACTCTTATTTCCCGTGGTCAAAACTAACCAACCGAATTTGTTAGAGAAAGCCATCAGAATATTTCCCCGGATTCTGGCCTGAAGATTCTCTTCGGCAACACCGTTCTTTTGGCCACGGAATTCTTTCCTCAACATAAAAAGATACGTGGCCAAGATTCCGCGAATGGGGACCTCGATGTAACGAATCCCGAGATTGTCCGCCAATCTTTTTGCATCCGCTTTGGTCCCTTTTGACGTAAACTGTGACGGCATGGAAATCCCGATCACATTTTTCTTGCCCACGGCCTGTACGGCAATGGCCGCCACCACAGAAGAATCAATGCCCCCGCTTATCCCGATGACAACTTTTTTAAAACCGTTTTTTTGAATATAATCCCGCGTGCCGAGCACCAAGGCCTTATGAATTCTTTCATAACAGCTGAATCTTTCTGACAGATGCCTTCCTAAAACTAAGTCCTCTTCAAATTGTTTTCCGGAAGCAATAATTTTTCCTTGTGGGTTAATCATCAGACTGCCGCCGTCAAAAACAAGCTCATCCTGTCCACCGACGAGATTCGTATAACAGACAAAGGCCTTGGCCTTTTTGGCACGGTTGATCAAGAGACGTTCTCTTTGTTTTAATTTGCCGAAATCATAAGGAGATGAAGAAAGATTGATCAGGACATCCGTTTTTTCCTTTATCTGCTCTTGATAGACCCCGTCCTCGCGCCAGATATCCTCACAAATGCTTAAACCCACCTTTACGCCGCACAGGGAAAACAAGGAACTGTTTTTGCCTTGTGTAAAATACCGTTTTTCATCAAAAACACCGTAATTTGGAAGGTCGCGCTTATGATAGATTCCTTTAATCCGGCCGTCGACAATAACAGCCGCGGCATTGTAGAGGTTTTTCTTGGCATCCCTGTCGACAAACCCCACAATCACCGTGATTTTAGAAACTTTTTTGGATAAAGCGCGCAGGGATTTTATATTGTCCCGGACAAAATGTTCTTTATGCAGGAGATCTTCCGGAGGATAGCCTGTAACGGCTAATTCGGGAAAGACAACGATATCGGCATTGTTTTTCTTAGCATTGGTGATGCAAGCAACAATTTTTTTGCGATTGCCGGTTAAATCCCCGACGGTTGTGTTGATCTGGGCAAGGGCAATACGGAGCATAATAAATTATTATATATCTTCTGTGCTTGTGAGTGAAAATTTTCTTTTTTCTGTTGGTAATCCTCGAGCATTTGCCGGGAATGTGCCTGTAAGGCCTGATCCTCTTTTTTAAAATAAGCCCCAGACCATTCGCGGATGCTTTTGTCCGTAATCTCAACGTGAAACTGAAGTCCGTAGGCATTTTTTCCGACCTTAAAAACCTGGTTGGGACAGGCTTGTGACGTGGCAAGTACGGGCGAACGGCCGCCTGTCCCCGATAGGGGGTTCGCCCCTACGGGAATTTCAAACATATCTTCATGCCATTGAAACACCTCTATCTCGGGATCCATCCCTGAAAACAAAGGATCGTTTTTCCCCTCCGGAGTCAACGTAACCTTGGAAAATCCCATCTCTTTTTCAGGAGATTTGACAATCCCGGCCCCGCAGGCCTTGGCAAGAAGTTGCGCCCCTAAGCATATCCCGATAAACGGAATCTCTTTTTCCAGGATGCGTTTAATAAAGGTGTCTTCTTCTTTTAAGAAAGGATATTTCTCTTCTTCGTAGACATTCATCGGGCCACCGAGACAAAAGACAGCCTGTAGGGGCGTATGATCATACGCCCCTACTTTCGGCAGAGAATCGCCTTTGCTTAAATCAATTTCCTTGAGTTGGAATCCTTTGGACCGCAAAAAAGGGGCCAGTGTTTCTGGCCCCTCGATGGCAATGTGCTTGATAAAGAGAATCATCGTTATGACACGAACAACATCTCGGCATAAGATGGCAGCGGCCACAGATCCGCGGGAACAAGTCCTTCCAGAGTATCTACTGTTTTGCGCAGCTGTGCCATGGCTGTCAGCATTTTTCCGGAAGACGTTCCCTGTGCTGCCGTCTCCAACTTCTTAATGCCGCTGATAGCGTTATCGATCTCCTTAGAGAGCTCTTGAAGCAGGTCTCTTGCTTTTGACTTTGTCTTGTTGATGCCCTCGACAGTCTTGATGGTCTGCCCTAATTCTTCCGCGTAAGTCAACGCGGCCGGCAGGATCATTGTCTTGGCCATATCCGCGGAAAGATCCGCCTCATATTTAAGGATCGTCTCGTACATTTCGATATAGGTGTCGTTACGGGACTTTAATTCTTTTTTCGTCAGGACACCCAGTTTTTCAAACATCGCCGCGGCCTTGGGATCCCTTGCCGCGTTCAAGGCCTCCGGTGTTGTTTTCAAATTGGGAAGACCTCTTTTTTTGGCTTCTTTAAGCCACGCGGCTGTGTAGTTATCTCCGTTAAAGATAACCTTCTTGTGTTTCTTGATAATCTCCTGCAGAACCTTTTGAACCGTCTTATTAAAGTTTTTCTTGCCCTTTGCCGCTTCTAACTTGGTGCAAATCTCATCTATCGCGTTAGCAACGATCGTATTTAACACAATATTCGGCCCGGACAGGTTCATGTTTGAACCAACGGCACGGAACTCAAATTTAGCCCCTGTAAAGGCAAACGGGGATGTTCTGTTGCGGTCAGAGGCATGACGCGGTAATGTCGGTAAAGAGTCCACCCCGACTTCCAATGTCCCGCCCTGTTTTGTGCTTTTCGCCCTGCCTTTTTCAATCTGTTCAATAATATCTGTAAGCTGATCTCCCAAATAGACGGAGATAATCGCAGGCGGAGCCTCGTGTGATCCCATGCGATGGTCATTCCCGGCAGAGGCAATGGATGCCAAAAGGAGACCGGCATTTTCATCAACGGCCTTTATCACCGCACACAGCACAATCAGGAATCTTTCGTTTTCGTGAGGGTTATTCCCCGGAGATAACCAATTTTTCCCGTCCGGACCCGAAATCGACCAATTGCTGTGCTTGCCGGAACCATTGACACCGGCAAAAGGTTTTTCGTGTAAAAGGCAGGCCAGACCGTGACGTTCGGCAACTTTTTGCATAACCTCCATGCACAGCATATTATGATCAACGGCGAGATTCTGATTTTCAAAAATAGGAGCAACTTCATACTGTCCGGGAGAAACCTCATTGTGACGCGTCGTAAGAGGCGCACCGAGCTTCCACATTTCACGATCCAGATCCTCCATAAAGGCCATCACGCGCGTCTTGATCGCCCCGAAATAATGATCTGCCAACTGTTGGTGTTTGGCCGGTTCTTTCCCGAAAAGGGTCCTTCCTGTTTGGACAAGATCCGTTCTCTGATAATAAAATTCCCTGTCGATCAGAAAATATTCCTGCTCTCCGCCCAAGGTCGCAAAAGACTCACATGTCTTTTTGATATTTAAAAGCCTGGCCAGACGGTCGATTTGTTTGGACAAGGCCTTCATGGAACGCAATAAAGGTGTTTTCTTGTCTAAGGCCTCGCCTTTCCAACCGACAAAATAGGTTGGAATACACAGCGTCGAGCATCGCGGACCTTCCTTAATAAAAGCCGGACTTGTCGGATCCCAGCCGGTATATCCCCGAGCCTCAAACGTGGGACGCAACCCCCCGGAAGGAAAACTGGAGGCATCCGGCTCTCCTTGAGTCAATTCCTCACCGGAAAACTCTAATATGACCCCGCCTTCTTCGTCAGGTTTGATAAAAGAATCATGTTTTTCCGCTGTCAGTCCGGTTAAAGGCTGAAACCAATGTGTAAAATGCGTCGCCCCTTTTGAAACAGCCCAGGTTTTCATGGCATCCGCCACTTCATCAGCAATGCCCGGGTCTAATTTGCCGCCTTTTTTCATCGTCATCATTAACGATTCACAGGCCTTTGGTGAAAGGTATTTACGCATTGTTTTAAGGCTGAAAACATTTTCACCATAATACTCCGGGACGCTGCGCGCACCCTTGCTACCGGAACCATTACCCATGTCATTTTCTCCTTTTCCGGAAAAATCCAGATCTTTCAATCTTGATGATGTACCCATATTCTTCTCTCCTTAGCTTTAACGTGTTAAATCGATAAGATGAGGCAGTATATAATTGGGTATTTTTTTTGTCAAGTTAAAATAGGCGGGGCTCGCCTATTTTAACCGATCGCATCCTGACCTTTTTCTCCTGTCCGGATCCGGATACATTCCGGCAGGTCAAGGACAAAAATTTTCCCGTCACCGATTTTTCCGGTTTTAGCCCCTTTGATAATGGCATCCACCGTAGATGTCACATACTCTTGATTAACAGCTATCTCAAGCCGCACCTTTTTCAGAAGATTAATCTCCTGAACAACACCCCGATAGCTTTCACTAAAACCTTTTTGCTGCCCGCACCCCAGGACATTGGTCACGGTCATCTTATGAATACCGGCATCAAAAAGCGCTGCTTTAACATCAGGCAATTTATGCGGCTGTATCATGGCAATAACTAATTTCATAATAGAATCCCTCCTTATAATTTATTGATTTGAAAAAACCTGAAAACCGGCATAAGCCTCCATGCCGTGCTCCCCGATATCTAAACCCTGTTTTTCTTCCTCCGCGGAAACACGGATACCGCAGGTTGCCTTTAATATAGAAAAAATAACAAAAGCCGCCGTAGCTGTCACTGCGCCATAAGCCAGAACACCTATCAACTGTTTCATAAAGGTATGCTCGGGATTACTGCTGAAAAGCCCGACAGCCAATGTCCCCCAAATACCGCAAACCAAATGCACCGAGAGCGCCCCGACAGGATCATCTATTTTCAATTTAGAATCAATGAAGATAACCGCAAAAACCACAAGTCCCCCGGCAATAAGTCCGACAACAGCAGCCCAGAGCACCGGAATAACATCCGCCCCTGCTGTAATTCCGACCAACCCGGCAAGACATCCGTTAAGAATCATGGTCAAATCCGGTTTCTTTTGAACCCACTGAGAGACAAACATGGCTCCGACGATCCCTGAAGCCGCGGCAATACAAGTCGTCACCAATACAAAAGAAACAGGCCCTGGATCCGCGGATAAAACCGAACCGCCGTTGAACCCAAACCATCCTAACCACAATAAAAATACACCGATCGCGGCCAAAGGCATGCTGTGTCCGGGAATCGCTTTAATAGTATTGCCGGTATATTTTCCTATTCTTGGGCCCAGAAGAGTGGCGCCGACCAAAGCTGCCCATCCACCGACGGAATGGACCAAAGTCGAACCCGCGAAATCATAAAAACCTAATCCGTCTAACCACCCTCCGCCCCATTTCCAGCTTCCGACAAACGGATACACCAATCCGACAAAAAAGACGGTGAACAGAAGAAAGCTGTGCAATTTAATTCTCCCGGCAACAGCCCCGGAAACAATGGTGGCACCGGTAGCCGCGAACATGGCCTGAAAAAGAAAATCTGTCCAATATGTGTAATTACCGTCGGCATAGTTTATCAAACCGGCAGCCCCCTCGGGAGCGGCAATCCCAAAACCTCCAAACCCAAACCATTTACCCAAAATCCAAGCATCCCCGGGATACATCAGATTAAATCCTACGACCGCATACGTCAACAACCCGATAGCAACAATCATGGTATTCTTAAACAAAATATTGACCGTGTTCTTTGACCTTGTGAGACCTGATTCTAATGATGCGAATCCCAGATGCATGATGAACACCAAAAACGTCGCGACCATCATCCACGTGTTATTGACAACAAACATCGCTTCATTTCCCGTCATTGTTCTTCCTCCGTTCTAAATGTCACGTTATTTTCAAATGCCATAAAAAAGGCCCTTCAAAAGCCTTCTGTGGCTTTAAAAGGACCTCTTTGCCCTATAAAACAAAAACCCGATTTTCCCCTCGCGGGAGTAATCGGGCGTCATTGCCGCTTTGATAATTTCAATCCCGAGAACATCCATGTCCTCAAGATAAAAAAACTATACCACCTCAACTTGCGGATGTCAAGATGTTTTTAAAAACTGTTTTAAATTAAGGGAAAGTCACTTACAAAACTCATCCATCAGGATGATGGATTCAGCAATTTGTTTCATGGTGCGGCAGGTATCCATGCTTTTTTTATGAATAAGCCGGTGGGCGGCTTGTTCCGTGAGATGATTCATACTCATTAATATCCCTTTGGCGCGTTCGACCAGTTTTCTCGTTTCTAAGGCCTCTTTAGATTTAAGGGCATCTTCCATGAGCTTTGTATTCTCAACAGCCACCGCGGCCTGGTTGGCGATCATCTGTAAAACACTGATCTCTTCCTGCGTAAAGTCATACTGCTGCTGCGTATACACATTAATAACACCGATGGCCTTCTCCTTAACAATCATGGGAACAGCTACCATGGAAGTCAGGTTCTCCTTAACGGCCAGCTCCCTGTACGCGTAACGGTCTTCCTTTCGGACATCCGGGATCATCACCGGCTTTTTTGTCTTAATAACATCACCCAGGACGCTTGTGTCCACTTTCAGGTTCGGTTTTTTCTTGTATTCCTCGCTTAAACTCTGCGTGGCCTTGATACACAGCTCCCCTTTCTTTTTCTCATCCAAAAGCATAATGGAACAGATTTTTGAATTCAGCATCTCGGCGGTAACAACCACGATAAGATTTAATATCTCGTCGAGATAATCCTGCGATGTAATCGACTGGCTGACCTTGACAAGGCTGTCAAATTGGGCGGCCTTCTTTTTTGTTTCCTCATAAAGCCGGGCATGTTCAATAACGCCGCCGACCTGTTTGGCGATAGTATTGATAAGGGTCACCGTAGTCTTTGCGTAGGCATGCGGCTTTTTATGCTGGATGTTAATAACGCCGCTCGCCTTTCCTTTAAAAATAACAGGAACAGAAAGAATGGCCTCGTATTTGTCCTCGGGAAGGACTTCAAACTTTTTAAACCTTGCGTCACGATAAGCATTTTTTTCAATGGCCACCGGTTTATTTTCCCGGGCCACCCACCCCGCAACCCCTTCACCGGCCTTGAGATTGATCTTTCCCAGCTCTTTTTTGTGCGGAGTCTTGGACGCGAGGAGAACCAGACTTGTCTTTTTATCGTCGAACAGATATATAAAGACAGAATCCGCCTTTGTCATGGCATTGACGATTCCGACGACTTCCTTCAGGATTCCCGATAAATCGAGATCCGAACAGGTAATATCAACGATCCGACGCAATATCTTGATCTCTTCGCACCGGGTGATATTTAATTTCTTGTTTTTAGTAACAGATTTTGGCATAATACCTCATTATGATGAATTACCTGATCCCTTTCCTCATCTTCTGCTTATGTTTTGGCGGCATGGCCCTGGGACTTATTTTTGCAAAAAAAATCCTTAAAAAAGGCTGCTCATCCTCCCCCGACGACCCCGATGCAACCTGCGGGTGTAAAAATCAGAAAAAGGCATAGGGCAAACCTGCAACCTCACCCGAACGAATCAAAGGCGATCATTTCCGGGGGGACTCCCTGGGAATCCAGCATTTTCATGACAGCGGAATTCATCATGGGCGGGCCGCACAGGTAGTATTCGATCTCTTCGGGTTCTTCATGCTTTTTAAGATAATGATCATAAAGGACCTGATGAATAAACCCGGTGTATCCTGTCCAATTGTCTTCCGGCATGGCATCTGACAGGGCAACATGGTAGGAAAAATTCGGAAAGTTTTTGGCAATGCTCTCGAAATCTTCAGTATAAAACATCTCGCGCTTGGAGCGCGCGCCGTACCAGTAGGACACCTTGCGGTCTGTTGTTTTCATGGTATGAAAAAGATGAAAGAGGTGGCTTCGCAAAGGCGCCATGCCCGCGCCGCCGCCGATATAAATCATCTCGCGATTGGTCTCCTTAATAAAAAACTCGCCGTAAGGCCCGCTGATCGTCACCTTGTCCCCGGGTTTTAGATTAAAAATATACGACGAGGCCTTGCCCGGGGGTAACGCCATATTCCGGGGAGGAGGCGTTGCGATACGGACATTGAGCATGACAAGTCCTTTTTCTCCGGGATGGCTGGCCATGGAATAGGCACGGAAGAGTTCTTCATCGTTCTCTGCCCTTAAATCCCACAAATTGAATTTATCCCAATCCGAACGGTATTCTTTCTCAATATCAAAATCTTTGTAATGGATTTTATACAACGGGACATCGATCTGGATGTAGCCGCCGGCCTTGAATCCGATATCCTCTTGCGGCAATTCAAGGATCAACTCCTTAATAAACGTGGCCACATTGTGATTGGAGCGCACTGTGCAATCGTATTTTTTGATACTTAAAACCTCTTCGGGGATATGGATTTTCATATCTTCCCGGATCTTGACCTGACAGGCGAGACGGTAATGTTCTTTTTGCTCCCGGCGGGGGATGAGGCCTGTTTCCGTCGGCAGGATATGTCCGCCTCCTTCTAAAATCCGGCACTTGCACATCGCGCACGTTCCGCCGCCGCCGCAGGCTGACGGTAAAAA
Source organism: uncultured bacterium (assembly GCA_965371485.1). Classification (GTDB taxonomy): domain Bacteria; phylum Omnitrophota; class Gorgyraeia; order Zapsychrales; family JANLHA01; genus CBDUYP01. The sequence goes on along the minus strand of CBDUYP010000017.1, from coordinate 828 downwards.
GATTTTCTGATTGGCCAAGGCTGTCAGCAGATTTTTCCCGGCAGCAACCAGCAGCGGTTCTTTTTCATGATTAATAAAAATCTTGCAGTCTCCCTTTGCCGCCACCTTGGATTCGACAAACGACAAAATAGCAATCAGAAAAAGGATGATCCCCGAAAAAACCGCAGTGCTTAATAGGACGTATTGGATAAAAGACATTATAATTTTTTATTCGTAGGGGCGAACGGCCGCCTGTCCCCGATAGGGGGTTCGCCCTTACAATTGAATCCCCGCGAAACACATAAAGGCCATGGCCATCAGGCCGGTTATCATCATCGTAATCCCCAGCCCTTTCAAAGAATTGGGAATATTGGAATAGCTCAATTTTTTCTGGATAGCAGCCATGGCAATGATGGCCAGGGCCAATCCTATTCCGGAGCCCAAACCAAACACAACCGACTCCGGAAAAGTATAATCACGTTCCGCCATAAAAAGAGACGCGCCTAAAATAGCGCAATTCACCGCGATCAAAGGCAGAAAAATCCCGAGGGCCTCATAAAGCTTGGGACTGAAACGGTCAATCACCATCTCAACGATCTGAACCATGGCCGCGATAACCGCAATAAAGGCGATAAAGCTTAAGAAACTTAAATCCGCGTCCGGCAATCCCGCCCAGGACAATGCCCCTTTTCTTAACAATAAATTGTAAACAGCCCAGTTCACCGGGGTTGTAATGGTCAGGACAAAAATAACAGCGAATCCTAACCCGACCGCTGTCTCCACCTTTTTAGAACACGCCAGAAACGAACACATTCCGAGAAAAAAAGCCAGCAGGATATTTTCAACAAA
>CBDUYP010000016.1:0-12111 GCA_965371485.1 uncultured bacterium | reverse complement strand
CCAAAAATAAAGCGGAGAGGGAGAGATTCGAACTCTCGGTACCTTGCGGCACAACGGTTTTCAAGACCGTCTCTTTCAACCACTCAGACACCTCTCCGAAATTTGCTTTTACTCGATAGAGTCTTTATCCCTATTTTTATAATTCATTGTCTGCCAATTCAAGCCGAAGTGCCCTCAATGACTGGTTGACGTCATAGATAAACACCATGAGCGATCCCATGAAGCATCCCATCGAGATGATGAACAGTAATGCGATGAACCATGCGATTTCAATTTTCCACAGCGTCAAGACAAACAGGGCAATGATCAGGATAGACGCAAGCCACGCGCTCACGGAAGCCAGTATGATCGCCAACCGGATCAACTGGGTGCGTCTCCGAAGGATTTGGATCTGTTCTGTGATCTTCGCTCTGCCGCCATCGCTGATATTCACAAGGCCGGCACTCAGAGTTCTCGCACGGTCAATAACACGTCCGAGACGATTTGTCATTGTCAAAAGGATCAGCCCGATACCTGAAATCAATATGGCAGGGCTAATCGCTGTCTGAAGAATGGGAATGAGTTGCGATACAGATGTGAATGGCATCATTGAAGTTTAGCATTTCTGATGATGCCTGTCTATTTTTTTACCGTTTGATACTGTATCCGGAGATTCTTGCGGCTTTATTCGGAAAGTTCATCCAGCAATTCCACGGCCTTATCAATGTCTTTTAAGGCATCTTCGATAAACTCGATCGGCACTCTTTTTTTGTTGGCTTTTTTCTCCGCCATGAGTTCAAGCGTGGTCATGGGGCCCTGCAGTTTGTTCTTAATGTCGGCAATAATCTCTTTGTTCACCACACAGCTTCTCCCTGATTTGTTAATAGCATTATACCACTCCGCAAACATTTATCAACAAAAAAATGCTACTGATAGGTAGTCGACTAATAAGTAGCCGCCCCTTATAATTTATCTATGGGACAAATTAATAAAGAGATCGGCCAACGGATACGAAAATACCGCGAAAAAAAAGGATTCACGCAGGAAAAATTTGCCCATATCGCAGAACTTCACCGGGCTTATGTCGGGCAAATCGAGCGCGGGGAGAAAAATATCGGAATCAAAAACCTGCAGAAAATTTCCAAAACCTTAAAAGTCAAAATGTCCACCTTGCTGGGAGAATAATCCCGGGCATTCTCCTTTTCATCCTGCCTCGTCACGCAATAACAGCTAACCTTTTGTCTAACAGTTCCTGATTCAAAAATCTCCCCTTTGCCGCGACCGTGGCCGGGTCTTTTTCGCCGGGGAGATAAAAGACATCGGATATGTCGCGGCCGAAAAGGCCGATCTTGTGCGTCTTGATAATGACAAAATCGACCTTGCGCATGGCCGTCTGCACGAATGCCTTGGCTTTGTGCCCTAAGGGCGTATCCATCTCCGGGGTATCAATGCCGCGCAGACGCAGCCGCCGGCCAAACACCGAGGTGCGCAATCCGCAATCAATATCCGCAACCATCGTATCGCCGTCGACAACACGTTCCACAAAGGCCTGATAGGTATAAAGACACGTCGCATCCGCCCCGGCCATGCGGGCAAGATATATCTCATCCGATTTGGCTGTACGAACATAACTTCCTTCTGTAACCTTCATTCCGGCCGCAAGGGCAACCTCCCGTTGTATCGTAAAACCGGCATCAACAAAAACTTTCCCGGCCGGTTGACGCGCGTTACGCGCGCTGACTTTATAATGATAAAGTTGACCGCGCTCCACTGTCAATTGCGCAATATCCCGCTTCCCTGAAAGACACGACAGAAGACGCGCGTGCCGGGCATTCTTTTTATCCTTCAGGATAAGGCTCTGCATGTCCTTCCAGATGAGCTTCTCGCGGATGGCCATTTTTTCATAAACCCGCCGCTGTCCGGCGTCGGGAACCCGCACCAAAATAATATAATGACTCCACGTCAGCGGAGTTTTCGGGGATTCATCCGGATACATCCGGTAAAACTTGGCCATATTATAAAAATGACGGGGCGTCCGGTTGAAATCCCTGGCAAGCCGTTTGATCACCCGCGCGTTGGCGATACGGCGGCCTTTCTCCGGCAGAAGATTTTGCCCAAGATGCTGTCCGATGCGCCAGGCCGTGACAACCCCCTGCTGCTCGACAACATCACGGATATGGTCAAGACCCTGCCGCATTTCTTTTTCAATGAGCTGGAAAAGCTTATTGTAAGATGGACCATCCCCCGTCGTCAACAATTTGCTCCGTGCGCTTGGTTCCATATTATTCTAACTCCTATATGTGTGCTATATATGTGCTATATAATACATATAATTTTAAAATAGATTATTTTTTAAAAATTACGGCATTATAAAATTTCCGGAAATTGAGAAAAATTGAAGAGGCAACCGCAACCCATTGATGATATAATGGTGCATAAAAGAACACTTCTCTGTTTATTCATTTTTATGATAGCGACACTTTAAGAATATCACAATGAATCCCAATAAGAAGATTTTTCCCTTTTTTCTCGTCTGGTTTTTTGCCTGCGGCATCGGTCTTTACTTCCGGCTGTATCCTCTGATCAATTATACGTCGAACGAAGCCTTTGAGAAGGCCACGCTCTTTGTTTTGGCAAATTTGCGCAAGAGCGCCGAGGAGACAATCCAACAGGGATATCCGGGTATTCCTGAGATTGAAAAGAACCATCTCATCAAAAAACGATTCGATGCCACACTCCATGAAGAGAGGAAGAATGCCCGCAAAACAATCCAAAAGATCGCCCGGCGAATAGATCAGGAGCATCCCCCTAAGCAAAAATTTCCCTACCTCCTGGCCTCGGATTCCTATTATTACTTCGGCCTGACACAAACCATTCAAAAAACCGGTGCCCTGGGCAAAATCATACGGCAAAGCAAATACCTGAATCCCCTGATGCTGGCACCCTTAGGCCACTTTGAACCTTTAAACTGGCATCCCTTTGCCGGCTATTATCTTTATAAAATCATATCCTTCCTGCACCCCCATATCCCGCTGATGGATGCGGTGAGTTTTACACCTCTCGTTGTGACCGTCTTGGCTGTCATCCCCTTTTTGTTTATCTGTTTTCTTCTTAGATGTTCCCCGCTTGCCTCTTTTACCGGAGCCGTCTTTCTTCTAACAGCACCCATCTTTTTAACACGAAGCACGTTAGGCTGGTATGACAATGATCCCTACAATATCCTTTTCCCGTTCGCCATTCTATCCGTGCTTTTTTACGGTATGCCCTGGCGGCGGAAAGACACAAAAACGGTTTTTCTCTGGGGATGTCTGTGCGCTGCGTTGATCTGTCTTTACGCCCTTTTCTGGCACGGCTGGGTTTTCCTGGAAAGCGTCATTATTGCCTGCGGCATTCTTATTCTTCTCTGCAATCATTTCGTTCTGCGGAAAAAAAAGGCAACAAGAAACTTATTGGGGTACTTCGCCGTCATCACTTTAGGGACGTTTGCCGGAATCGGTATCATCTTCGGCATGGGGGAATTCTTTACGTTATTTAAGGAAGGCTTATCCGCGGTCAAAAATTTTCTTACCCCTCAACTGGCGTACTGGCCGGATCTCTACATCGGCGTGGGGGAATTGCACAAGGCCTCTTTGTTTCTTATTATTAACCTGACCGGCGGAGTCGTCTTCTTTGCTTTCGCTACGTGGGGACTTGTCATACACGCGTTAAATCCCGTCAGAGAATTTTTCCTGAAAAAGAAAACCCGCCGCCGCCCGAAGGACAATAGCGGCACGCTCTTCTGTGTCCTTATTATCGCGGTCTTTCTTTTCTTTGCGGTCGTGTTAAGTCTCGGGGCTCAGCGGTTTGCTCTTTTGTGTCTGGTCCCTTTAAGCCTTTTGTTTACATTAGGGATTCAGCATGTCTTTGATGTTACCGTAAAGGTGATCCAACGGCAGGTCAAGCGTCCCGGTTACCGGCGGTTGATCATCCGCCTTATTCTTCCGGCCGCAACCTTAGCCCTGTGTGTCTGGCCGGTATTGCGGACTTATCACAAGATGCCCTCTCTCTTAAATCCCATCTTTAATGCCACGTGGGAGAGGACATTAACAAAAATCCGTGAGAATACGCCCGAAACAAGTATTATCAATACCTGGTGGCCGCCGGGGCACTTTATCAAATCCATAGCCCAAAGAAAAGTAACCTTCGACGGAGCCACGATCAACACCCCGCAGGCGTATTGGTTAGCCAACGTATTGCTGAATACCGATGAACACCGCGCCCTGGGGATTTTACGGATGATGAACAACAGCGCGAACCAGGCCGCCGAGTATCTCGTCGAGGCAGGATGGGAATTATCCCGGGCCGTTGACGTCCTCAAAGAAATAACCCCGTTAAGCCGGCCGCAGGCCAAAAAGGCATTAGGGCGCCTGATGAACGAGAGGCATATCAACGCTCTTTTAAAGCTGACGCATGCCTCACCCCCGCCGTCATATCTTTTGATCTACAATGAACTTATTGAAAAGCATATTGAATTGAGTTTTGTGGGGAATTGGAACTTCAAAAGAATTGAGGAAATCAACACGCATCCCGAACTGCGCCGGGATGTCCCTTCGCCGGGATCAAGGGATTACATAAGATTCTTGTGGAATCTCGCCGGGGGACAGCCTAAATACCATGCACCCCTTAACGCGGTCGCGCAATCCAAAGAGCTTATTGTCTTTGAGAATAATATAAAAATAAATCTTAAGAATATGCGCTGTATTATTGATTCACAGAAATTCGGGAAGGGGATTCCGTACAGCCTTCTCTATCTCAAAGATGACCATGTCGTCGAAAAAAAATTCTCCAATGCCACCCTGCCTTATTCCGTTCTTTTTGCCAAACAGGCTGTCGGTTATATCTGCGTTCTTCTGGATACGCATCTGGCAAGATCATTGATGATGCGTTTATACTTCTTTGAAGGCAAGGGTCTCAAACATATCCGTCCGTTCTTAAAAGAAACCGATCTCACCCGCCGGACACAAATCTCCGTCTATGAAATTGATTGGGAAGGATTTTAACGGCCCCTCCTCATCGCGCGGATACGCTCAATGGCCGATGCATTTTCCTGGGATGTTGGGATATTCGTCAATTTTCCCCTTAAGCGGACACGCATCCCGCCGGCGGTGGCATGGGGGCTGCCCGCATCCACCTCTTGAAGAGAGGGCGGCAGACCCGCGGAAATTAATTGCCCGGGCTGTCGTGTTGGTGAAGGGATTTTTTGTGTAAAGGCCTCCGGGGAGCCGCCCGGACGAAGCGTGTTTTCCAGTTGACCGGCCATCTCACTCTCCTCCAGTCCCCTGAGTGTCGTCACAACATCCAGAACCTCAGCGCGGTGGCCTTTAATCGAATGAGCTATTCCCAAACCGAAATAAATCCGTGGGTGTTTCACACTTTTCAGAACTTCATCAAAATAATATATCGCCGGCCCGGGCTGTGACTTTACGGTAAGATAAATCCACGCTAAAGACAGTTGAGCTTTTGTCAGGGAAGGGTCGATGGACAAGGCCTTCAGGCACGCTTCTTGCGCGTCATCATACGCACCGGTCTGATAATAAATCCTGCACATATTCTCATAAGCCGAACCATACGCGGGGTCAATGGCAATCGCTTCTTCAAAAAACCACAGGATATCAGACACCCCGGCATCCGCTCCCATGTAGGCCAATCCCAGGGCATTGTAAACAGGAGCGAAATCCGGTTTCATTTCAACGACCTGTTCATAATAAGTAATGGCCTGTTTGTACTGACCTTTCCGATAGGCCTTCTCGCCTTTTTGGTAATATTCCTGAAGCGGATTTGCGGCATTTGCGGCATTCGTGCCACAACGGCTTAACCCGGAAAATAAGCAGGCGGCGAACACTCCCGTGATAATAAATCCTTTGCTCATTTTTTCTTGCCCCCGCCCCCGGCTGTCCACTTGCGCATCTTTCTCTCCCAGATACTCCCCGCCTTGATCTCTTCATCCTCGTCAGGGGTATCCTTCGAATCACCGCTTGACGCAAAAGCAGGCTCCTGGGGCATTTCATATTCTTCTTCTCCGGGGAGATGATAATCCCCCAGCGATTTCATATCGATGATCAATTTCGATACCCTCATCGAGACTGTCACATCCTCGGCACTGCTGCGCTTTCCGGTCATGTTGAACTTGACGATTTTCGACAAGTTTTTTGCCGCGTTAACCTTATGCATGAAGACAATCATGTCCGCAAGACGGCCGTTGCATTCTAAGTCCGCGAAATACTGGACATATCCTTTTTTCGCAACAACATCCGATGGATGCACCTTGACCAAATTGATGTTTGCCTCAGAGGCCAACTGTTCGACGGTCTTAAGGAAACCGGCAATGATCTCTTCCTCTGTTTTTGATTCCCCTGACTGATAGGTGCTAAACTCTTCCTGTTCCCTGGCGATTTTATCCCGGTAAGAAAGAAAGCGCACGTCACTGTGGATACTGCCGGTCTTTTCACGAATCTCACGGTTCAATGAATGAAGCTTTAACATGATGGGCCGCAAAAACAACATATCACACAAAGCCAGCATCCATATGGCCCCAGCCGCATAAAGAATTTTTTTACCCTGATCCGAAAGACCTGTATAAAATTTCTGAATCAATCCTTACTCCTCATCCGGCTCTTTAAGGCTGCCCCCCGCACCGGCAGCATCTTCAGCAAGCTTAAAATCAATATCGAAAGTCGCGACATCCTTGCCCCGTTCTTTTTTGGCCGCGGTTGATTTTGTCTTAACACTCTCAAACAATTCGGAACCTTCCAGATACGTTATATAATTGAAGACCCGCGACATGGACTCTGATATGCCTTGAACATTAATCTCTCCAGTCGCGTTAAAAGAAATATTTTTCAAATAAATTTCATCGGGTGTCTTTTCATATATTTCATTGAGCACATCCAGACTGACCATACGGCTGTCCAAATAGCCCTTAATAATCCGTGTCTTTTGCGCGACGCGATCCAGGGATGCGACCGCCCTTTGCTTTTCGAGATATTCTTTCGTCAATTTGTTCAAAAACATGCTTTTGAAATAAATCTTGCTGAAAAACATCCCGCACACCAAAAAGAAAATGACCGCTGAAAAAGCCCCTATCTTGATGAGTTCCCGTCCCTTTTCTTCAATGATTTTCTGGGTCTTAACTTCATCGGGAATAAGATCCACCTGGATATCGTCAATCACAACGGCTGCACAAATAACATTTAAAAATGACTCATCCTTATACTCTGCTGTTAATTTTGATTTGAGGGCATCATCACATTTAAGATGCTCCTCATACGGCATGATCCTGATCTCGGCTTTCAATTTCTCCTTAAGGATCGGTTGTAATTCTTTCAGCCTGGCATCATCACGTGTCAGGATATACATTTTGGGAACTTTATGAATATCCTCATTTTGATAAGCCTCAGACGACTTGACCAACTCCTCAACGAACTTGTCCCGCCCTTCCTTTTCAAGATGACTTGCCCCCAGCGGAATATTCCGGCACGTGACCACCGTCTTATTCAATTCAATAATAAAATCCGTTGTCTCGCCGGCAACATCAATAATACCGACAGGGGTGTCTTCCTCTTGATCCTTGAGGATCCGCGCGTAGAAACAGGCCATGCCTTCAGGGCCGAAGAGAACCCTGTTCACCTTGACGCCTGCGGCTGCAAGAACATTCACCTGCTTTTTGATCACATCGCGATTGACAATAATGAGAAGGACCTTGGTGTAATTCCTCTGAAAAACACCGATAGGAATATGCCCGACCAGGATTTCCTCCCGGGAATAAGGGGTATGCCGGCCGGCCTGCAGGTCAACGATGGACTTGATTTCTTCCGGGTCCACGGAAGGGATTTCGATATTCTTCGTCGTAACGAGGTGAGAAGGGATCGTACAAAGGATCTCGGGCTTCTTAACTTTCAAATCTTCCATAGCCGACTGAATGGCTGCCGGTAATTCTGCCTCACTGATTCCCTGGACAGATCGTTTGGTCAGGCCGATAAGCTTTTGTTCAGACGGGGAAACCGAAAGATGGACGATCTTCAGGGTATCTTCACTGAGCATGATGCTGATATAATCTCTCGCTGCTTTAAACATACGGCTATTGTTCTCTCCAATAAATCATCCGGCCGTCCTCTTTATAAAAAACACAGGCGATATCCTTGCGTTCATCGAAATGGTCCAATTGCCCCTGGCTCTGAACCCTGAAATAAAAAGATTGCGTTGTGATCTTTCCCGACTGTCCCAGTTTGTTGAGCGCAATGACCTCTTTCCCTTCTAATTCCACAAACTGCGATAAATCCGCGCTGATCCCGTTGACATCCGCGAAAATAAAGTCATCTGCCGTCGCCTCTACTCCGTCTTGGCCCCGGCGCACCAATAATATCTTATCAATCACTTGCCTTTCAATGTCCAAAGCCGATAGAACCGGTCTTGATGCCGTGTTGATGTTAACCTTGCCCTCTCCGTAAATCGTAACAAAGTCCGACAGTTTATCATAAATGTCTTTTGTCATTCCCTTAACGAGAAGAAGTTCCGGCGGGGTTTCAAAATCAGCCTTTTTTTCCTCATAGGGAAACTCCAGGTTCTCGTAATATTCATCACTGTAAAATTCAACAATCTCGCTGTGTCCCCATTTGCGCCAATCGACAATGGCGTTAGCGAGGCTCTCGGCCTCTTCCTCCGGCATGCCGGTCACATCCGGGATAAGGCGTTTCAAGACAGGGGCGTCGGCTTTATTGATGTTAATTTTCCTCTCTTCGTCGACAAAACCGTACCGCTTCACAGAAAAGTCCACTCCGTCGGTATAATCCTGATAACTCACCGTATACGTTCCCCGCCCTATCTTCACATTGTGAAACTGATCCGGATTATTAAACCGGATCCGTTTCTTCTGCGCGGGGTTCGACGACCCATTGATTTTAAGATCCGTGTGAAAGACCGCCCGGGCTTTTTGAACACCACCGACCGCGGTCAGATGCAATCGGGCCCTTTTGTCCAGACGGGATAACAAATGTATTTTCTGCTGCACACGGGCACCGATATGGACCGCAAAGACCGTTAAAAGCCCAAGCGCCCATAAAACAAGAATCAAAACGGTTCCGGTATCGGATTTTTTGAGAAAAGATTTTTTCATCATATCCCGACGGGAACGGCAATGAACCCTGTCATCTTGCGCATCTTCCCTGTTTCTTCCAAAAACTCAATATCGATTTTGACCGCGGCCGGCATCATGCCGTCGGCTTTGGATGTGACGTCTGTTTCCGCTTGCGCGGCGCTGCCGTAATGATAAGAAAATTTAACGGAATGAAGTGAATCCACCAGCACGCGGGGCAGGCCGAATTCTCCCTCTGTGGCCTGGCTATAATTTGCCTGCCGCCGGGAAAGGCGTGATGCCGCCTTATCAAAAAAATACTCGACCCGGCCGATCTGATGAATATACCCCTGGTTCACCGTACCTTCCTTATCCGCGGCTGTCGTGACAATACCCGCAAAGGCAAGGCGTGTCTCGCGCCCCTCAAACGCAATCAAAGAATAATTCAGGGCATTGCGCAAATCGTAAATCATTTTATCAAAAAAAATGGCAACATTTTCGTCAACAATAAACCGCTGACTTTTCTCCCATATCTTCACCCCGTTGGAGATGGATTGATAAAGGGTCAATCCGATCACGGATATAAGAGATACCACCAGGAGCATTTCAATAAACGTAACACCGGCTTTATATTTGGGAGTGCGTATTATATAGCACCTATATAATACGCACTTCATGCACGCACGCTTTCTATGGTTATCAAAAACGGAAAACATATGTTGATCGCGAAAGGCGGATCTCGCGCCTCCGCTCCCTCCAGGAAAGGGTTAAATCCAGCTGCAGGATATCTTCCAGATCCCCTATCTCGTTAAAATCAATCATAAACCGGAAAGCCAGCGGCTTGTTATTCAACAGGACTCTGTGAATTTCTTCGCTTTGCCCAAGAGGAAAATCTTCCGTTTTCCGGTAATCGCGGTGTAATACAGTCACTTTATGATCCAGCAGATTCATCGCGTATAACCGATGCATAAGATGATCTTGTCGGTTCAAGGATAACAAAAGCGCCTTATAAATCATGACAATGCCCACGGCAAGAATCGCAACCGTCACCATGATTTCAAAAAAAGTAAATCCTTTTGCGTTACCTCCAATTGGTAATGTCATCTTCCTCAATCTCCGCATCTTTACCTCTCGAGAAAAGATCATAATCCATCCGGTTTTCTCCAGGCGACAGGTAAACATACGGCCGCCCCCAGGGATCAACGAGCCGTTTTTCAATATAAGGCCCGTTCCAGTTTGAGGGGACAGGCGCGGTTTGTGGCTTTTGCGACAAGGCCTCAATACCCTGACTTGTCGTCGGAAAATGTCCATTATCAAACTCGTAGAGTTTTAAGGCGGTTGCCAGATAGGATCCCACGTCGGATTTCGCCCCTGCTTCTTTGTCCTCCTCGGAACGGCCTATCACACGCGGGACAACCATGGCAGCGAGAGCTGCGATGATCAGAACAACAAGGATAATCTCACTGATGGCAAACCCTTTGATTTCTCTCATAAAATTAGACTCGCGCCCCTATTTTATTGGACAAAAACATCCAGTTGGAATATCGGCAGTAACATAGCAACGAGGATAAATCCGACCACAGACCCGACCACCATAATCATCAGAGGCTCTAGCAGCGTCATCATGATCTTGATCGTTTCATCGGTTTCTTGTTCATAGCTCTCGGTAATGTCATGAAACGTTTCCCCCAAGGCCCCGGATTCCTCACCGACGGCAATAAAATATCCCATCATAGGAGGAATCAGGTCCGCCTGCTTAAGACTCTCCCCGAAAGACTTTCCGTCCAGCAATTGCGCGTGACAATGCGATAATTGTTCCCTGACCAGATCATTGGTGATAACCGGAATCGATAACTGTATCGCCCTGACCACAGATATCCCGCTTTTTACCAAAAGCTCCAACGTACTGCAAAAGCGCGCCAATTCGATCTTCAGAAAAAATTCTCTTACGAAAGGCAGGCCTAACATCATTCTGCTTTTTAAAATTTGTCCTGCCCTGGACTTTCCCCATTTTCTTATGCTGACCCCGGCGATGATAACAAACAAAGAAATCCAGATAAACCCGTCAATCAAAAAGTTACTCAGCCGCATAACAAAGATCGTAGGACCCGGTAAAGATTTATCGAGACTGTCGAATAATTCCGTAATCTGCGGCAGGACAAAAGTTAAAATAAAAAATACGGTGCCGATACCAAAGACAGCCATGACAATCGGATACGCCAGGGCCGTTCTGACTTTCGAGGCGATTTCTTCCTGTTGGCGCTGGTATTGGGCCATGTCCGAAACCGCTTTTCTTAACTGGCCGCTTTCCTCTCCTGCCCGCATCATGGTCACGTAAAGAGAAGAGAAAACATGCGGATACTCTGCCAAACAATCCGAGAAAGAACTCCCGTTGCGGATACTGGAACACATGCTCTGTATCATATTTTTAAAATAAGCATTTTTCAACTGGCCGGATATCACCTCTAAGGCACGCAAGACAGAAACCCCTGATTTGAGCAGATGCACCAATTGGCGGCTGAAAAGATAAAGCTCCTTGGATTTCACCTGTGCCCTCGCGGTAAAACTCCGCCCGGAAGCCGAAAGACCGCCTTCTTCAACAGAGACAGCCACCAATCCCAACTGGTTAATCTTGTCAACGGCATCTTCCTTATTCTCGGCAACGATTTGGCCGAGAACCGTATCCACCGCATCCGCCGTACCCGCGGAATCCTTTTTGGCTTTGTATTGAAACGTCGGCATTCTAAAATCCCCCTAAATCCCCCTTCTTCGAAGGGGGACTTTTACTTCTTCTTTATAAAGGCCCGGGCAAAATTGTCGATTTTAACCCGGTCACCGCTCGAGATATCAAGATAATACACAACCAAGTTAAACATGGTCGCCACAACATCATCTTCCACTCTGCAAACCCTGGCCAAACAGCTGATACTTTCCTGCGATTTCCCCAATTGAATCTTTAAATCCAGAATGGTATTGATCGGCAGGGAATGCCCGGCAACAAAACGTACCCCGCCGGCACTGAT
>CBDUYP010000015.1:0-12155 GCA_965371485.1 uncultured bacterium | reverse complement strand
GGCAAAATGGGACACCAGCCGTTGGTGGCAGAGCGTTGTTAAATTTGAAAGGTAAGGAGAAGCGTGTGGCGTTGTTTGCTGTAGTATTGAAATTTCCACCAAAGGTGGAAATTTCAACACGGGCATAAAATAGATGCGCGAAGCGCTTATTTTATTCGATTTTAATCTTTCCTCTTCCGTCACAATAAGGACAAGCGCCAAAGGCAATCGCTTCGAACGTCTTTCCCGTCCGTTCCCGTGTCATTTCAACAAGTCCCAAAGACGATATTCTGTTGACTTCGGTTTTGGAAGAATCCCGTTTTAACGCCGTCTGCAAGGCCTCCAGGACTTTGCGCTTGTGCGCTTCCTTGGACATGTCAATAAAATCAATGACAATGATACCACCTAAATCCCTCAAACGCAACTGCCGGGCAATTTCGGGAGCGGCGGCGACGTTGACCATAAAGGCGGCTTCTGCCGGCGATGCCTTTGTCTTAAATTTTCCGCTATTGACATCAACAACAATCAGCCCTTCTGTAGGCTCAATGACGATATAAGCACCTGACTTAAAGTAAACATTTGTATTGTAAATCTTATCCAATTCCTTAGAAACGCCCTTTGCGTTAAACAAGGGCGTCTGTCCCTTGTAATGATGAATTTTATTCACCTGTTGTTTTCCGATGAGATTCGCAACAAACTTCCGGGTTTTAAGATAATCATGATAAGAATCGATCGTCAGCTTATCTACTTTATCGGTCAAATAGTCTCTGACAACCTTCCAGATGAGATCATATTCTTTATAAATAAGCGCAGGGGGGTTCTTCTTATCCGCCAATTTGCTGATTTGCTGCCACATTTTGCACAAAAACCGCCCGTCACGGATTAACTCGCGTTTTTCCTGTCCCAGGGAGACCGTCCGGACGATGAACCCGCCCGTTTTGGTAAAAGTAAATTCTTTTAAGACCTCTTTCAATCTTTGCCGCTCCTCAGGATTTTCAATCTTCTTTGAAACACCGGTCTGTTGATCGTAAGGCATATAAACAACAAACCGTCCCGCCAATGAAATGTGCGTTGTCAACCGGGCACCCTTGGTACTAAACGGATCTTTGACAACCTGGACAAGAACCTCCTGCCCCTCTTTGAGCGGCAACGGCTTTCCTTTTTTCACGGGAGTTTTCTTCTCTTCGCGATTAAGGATTTTATTTAACAACTTGCGCGGGGCAGACATCTCTTCGGCCACCAGGGGATTGACAGCGTCCGTCAGGTAAAGGAAACCGTTCTTCTTTTGTCCTATATTAACAAACGCCCCGTTAATAGAAGGCAAAATGGACTCCACCTTTCCTTTATAAATATTTCCGAGAATCGACTGCTGACGTTCGACCGAAATATAAAAATCATCCAGCCGTCCGTCCTCAATAACGGCTACGCGCGTTTCCTCATCATTTTTTTGTATAAGAATTTCTCTTGCCATTGATTTACCTCACAATTGTATCCACTATGCCGGATTATCCTTCGACGACTTCGGGAGTAATAATATGCAACGTCAGAAATATTAAAAGATCTCTCTTGATAATTTCCTTTTCAGTCTTGCGGAAAAGAAACCCGAGCAAGGGAATATCCCCGAGAACCGGAACCTTCTTTTTGATATCTGTCACCTTATCTTTAATCAAACCGGCAATAACAAGGGTTTCCCCGTCTTTAATCATAACGCTTGTCTCAACCTTCTCAATAGTGATAATCGGGACAGTGATGGTCTGAAAAGTGACAGAACTTGTCGTGTCCGAAATCTCGGGAATGAGATCGAGCGTGACATACCCTGCGCTATTGACATGAGGCGTTACCTGGAAACTAATCCCGATAGTTCTCCATTCCAAACCCGTTGTCTGCAACGTTCCTGTCTGCTCATTGGCTCCGAAAGACGGGATCGGATGCTCCTCTCCGATCTCAATGGTGGCCGTCTTATTATCCATGACCACAATCTTGGGATTGGACAAGATATTGGTATCCGTCCGTGATTTCAATATCTGAAGGACAGCCTGCAATCCAGAGAAATCCAGGGTGCCATAGGTAAAAGCCGAACTGCTTGGGAAATCATTTTTTCTTGCATATATATTGCTTGTCGAATCTTTAAACGGGAAGGTGTGCGGAATCTTGGCGGCAGAAAAGGTAGATCCGAGCGTCCAATCAATCCCGAGATTTTCCGTATTTGTTAACGTTGTCTCGATAATCTTTACCTCAATGAGTACCTGCGGGGTGACAGCATCCAACTGCTTGATAACCGTTCCAATAAGGTCCACGATCCCGGGGATATCATGCACGATCAAGGCATTGGTTCGTTCATCATGATTGATGCTCCCGCGATCGGACTTCATTTTCTCAACAGACATAAGAACCTCCGCGCCTTTCGCGTAATTCAAAATAAACGTCTTTGTTATGAGCGGTTCCTGTTCGGATAACAGCGCGGCATTGGTCCGGCGTTTCTGTAAATTTTCAACGGTTGTCACCGTTATGATATTCTCTTTCTGCTCATAGGCATACCCGTATGTCTCCAGAATAACCTTTAATGCCATTTTCCACGGGACATTCTTCAGTTCGATCGTTACGAGTCCTGTCACCTCGGGACCGGCCACAATATTAATTCCGCTTTTTAAGGCGAGCATGCGCAGGACATTGCGGATATCGGTATCCCGAAAATTAAGACTAACCTGACCTTCTTTCTCCCGAGCCGCCTCCTGTTCCACTCTCGCGGCCGGATTATTCTCAGGAGCGGTCGTTTCCTGAGCATGCAAAGAGGAAAAGATCGAGAGGACAAAAATCCCTGCAACGACAAACTTTCTTACCATATCAATCCTCCTTTAATAAATTCAGCGTAAATGTTTGTTGCCCCTTTTTAAGAACAACCGCATCAGGACGAATCGTTTTCACCGTAAACACCCCGATGGTATCGTTAATTTTAACAATCACTCCGTTAATAATGGCCATATCACTTCCGTTGCGCTCAGTTATGATTCCTTCCAAAACCATATCCGCGATAAGAATATCTTTATCATAGGTAATAATAACACCGCTCGAATTCACCAGCGGCCAAAACGGATCCCGTTTGCCGTGATCGTCATAAACAAAATCTTCCTTCTCCCCTGCCTCCTGCGCCGAGGCGAAACGGGACAAGGCCGGCCCCTGCAGATTCACCGAAGAAATCATCCATACTATCAGTAGGGAAAGAATGAATCTCATCATTTTTGCGCCTCTTCAAAAACAATCGTATCCAGAGTTAATTTTATAATATGCACCCGAAAATCGCTTTTGTTGACCGCGATGGTAAATTCAGGAATATCCCAAAAAATCCCTTCTGTCTCAAGCTGATTAAGAAAAAGACCAAAAGCATGATAACTGCTGCCGGCTTCTACCATAATCGGGATAGAAAAATATTGCCCCTCATCATTCTTGAGCACCGGCTCTTCAAGAGATGTATCAGGCATAATCCGCTTGATATTGACACCATTGCGATTGGCAAGCCGGGAAATATTCTCCAGCACTAGGGGGATTTCCTCTCTCGACTTGAGTTTACGGTTCATCTGTTCGATTTGGCTCTTCAGATTTCTTGTCTCTTCCCGGAACCGGGACATCCTGCGCATATTATTCTTCGTTACCTGTACTTCCCGCGACAATCTGGTTATTTCGGGATTCACCGACCTGAGAGTATTCCATTGAAACCGCATGACAAGAGAATAATCAACAAGCAATACGGCCAACAGAAGACAGGCCATCGTATAGTAAGGATATTTCTTGCTGATTTGTGATACCGTCTTTATTAACTCCTGTCCGGATAATTTTGATTTCATTCTTTAAAATCCGCTTTAATGGTGAAATCCGCGATTTGCGTAACTTTAATTTTACGGCTTTTGATTAATTCCAATTCAATCGTCTCAAAATATGCCGAAAAATTCTCATCCTTCTTCAGGTTGGAAGTAAAATTATGCACGCTGAGCATCTCGGTTTTATTTTTCGAAACCGCACTGCCCTGGATAAGCAGGGCATCCTTCGCCAGTGTTATCTTATTCAGCCAGACACCCCGGTGAAGGTTATCGCTGATCTCGTTTAATTTCTGCGGCCAGGAAATCCCGTGCCCCCCCATGGCCTCCTTAACGGAC
Organism: uncultured bacterium; assembly: GCA_965371485.1. Lineage (GTDB taxonomy): Bacteria > Omnitrophota > Gorgyraeia > Zapsychrales > JANLHA01 > CBDUYP01. The sequence continues at coordinate 8,025 of CBDUYP010000015.1, read as the reverse complement.
GTCACCTTTTTCCTCAACTGGTTGAGTTCCTGAATAACAATATCAATATTGGTTTTCGCCGAAGAAATTTCTTCCCACTGATCTTTATAAATTTTATGTTTAGCGAGTCGATTGGCAATGACTAACTGCAGGACAATATGCACCAGCAAAAGCAATACCATAAACCCTCCGCCTATGCCTATCATTTTTTCCCTGGGAAGGGAACTCCCACCATCGGACGGGCTTCGCGGCTTCCATTTCTTTCTTAAATGTTCAGGAACAAGATTGATTTCAATCATAATTTTCTATGTTTCAAGAAGCGCTTATTTTATTGATATAACGCAAGTCCCAGGGCGACGGCTAACCGACCGGCATTATCCTTAAGCCCGTCATCCGGCACATCGGGAAGTTCTAAAGATTTCAGCGGATTCCATCTTTTGGCCGGTATCTCCAAATATTTCGTAAAGACCTCATCCCAACCATCCAGCAGCGAGGCTCCGCCGATCAATAATAACTGAGAGACGGGAATGCTCTGTTCCGTAACGAAATAATCCAATGACAACCTTATCTCCAGGGCTAAATTCATGACATCCGAATCTTTTTCGTCCAGTATCTCCTTCACTTTTGCCCCCGGCGCACACTTCAATTTCTCAGCATCCTCAAGACCAATGCCCGAGGCCCTGCTGATATTTTTCGTAAAATTACGGCCGCCGACAAAGATATCACGTGTAAATCGCGGGAGTCCCTCCTCCAGGATAATCAAACTGCTTACCGTCTCTCCCATATCCAAAACGGCAACAGCCTCGGCCCCCTCGGGGGGATCTTCTTTTTCTTGCCCTGCCTGCGCTTCTTGCGCTTCTTTAAAACCTAATACATTCAGGATATTGGCAACCGCGATAGAATTCAGGGTAATAAAATTGGATTGCAATTCCATTTCCTTTAAAAACGCCATTCTTTTATCGACCAGCTCTTTTTGAGAAGCTGCGGCCAGGACCGCCATTTTATCCTCTTTTTCCGCCGTATCCAGGATATAGCAATCCGTGTAAACCTGGTCCTTGGGAAATGGAAAATACCTGTCGACTTCAAACGCAAAAGATTTCTTAAGCTCATCTGACGTCATCCGCGGCATATCAATATATCTGATAAGCGTTCCCTTCCCGTGTAAAGCGGTTATGGGAGAATTGCTGGGCATACTCAATTTGCTTAAAAGTGTTTGTACAGCCCGTTTCGTATCTCCATCAACGATAGGTTCAACCGCCCAATTCAATAATTGAAAGGTATCGCCTTTTTGTTTAATCTCGACCATCTTACAGGAATTTTCCCCGATATCGAGGCCCACGGCAGGCTTGACCGGCTTGATAGGGATCAACCTCTTGATAAAGGTCAAATATTGTTCTAATAAATTTTGCATCTTGCCCTAGGGAAGAATTCTACACTACTATATGACCAAAGCAATTCATTATATCATTAATTATATAAATACATTAAATGATTATAAAAAAAGGGGGGTGTTTACAATTTTTGCCATGAAACAACTGTCACTCGCCAGTACGAATCCTGCCCGATCATAAAGCCGGGAAGGTTATCAAGGACATCAGGAACCTGAAAAATTTGGGGGGTACCCGACCCCATATCGAAATAATCAGAAACAATCGTTCCGATAATATCCGTCTGTTTCTCAATGTCAATCGTGTCTTCCGCGTAAAATACCCCCATGACATCTATCCCCGACGCGTCAAACTCAATCGTATTGGGCGTCATGATCCCCAGTATATTTCCAAACCGTTCATCCGTATCTCCATCCCCGTCAGCATCTTCATAATCCTTTCTCGTAGGGAATGTGTATTCCGCCTGGGCATCCGTCACGAGATTCACCTCGATCTCGGTATCTCCTGTCACCAGAATAGTGCCGGTTCCCGAATACGTTATTGTCTTGGCACTGCCGTCTTTCTCCATCTCCAAGTCATTACCGCCGTCAACATAGATAAGCCCGCCAATCGTTAAATTCCCGCTGCCGTCCATGCCGATGCTGTTGGTCCCGTCCGTGTAGGAAAAATGCGAATTCGGATCTATACTGGACAACTCATTCGTTAAAACCAGCGCCTGGGACATCAAATAGGCCTGATAACTCGAATAACCCGGATAAGAATCGGAAAGCTTGGGAAATGATACCGCATCCTCAAGATCATAGGCCTTGGTGCCGTTGTCGGAATAGACTCGGGATTCCCCCTTACTGCCGCCGAATCCGTCTGTGACATAAGAGCCGTCTACGGTTTCCTTAAGCGAGTTGGAAGGGTCGTCCATGTCTCCCACAGTGGCACTCCCGCTGATGTCAACCCGGCCTTGCTTAACCCGGAATTCGGAATCCAGGGTTTCAATGCCAGCCGCATTAAGTATGCTTGGAATCCTATTTTTTAAAGATGAGTCCATGCCCTCATAGTTATTCCTGGCAAATACCGCGCCCCCTTTCAAATCAAGTGCAACGTCACTGCTGCTAAGGCCTTCTCCTAAAATATGTACGGACCCGCCGACCACAACGTTTGCGTTAATCCAACCTCCCGAGTAACCCTTTCCGGAAAAGATTGCCGTATCCCAGGGGGAAATATTATCTATCCTCGCGTAAACCTGGATCACCTGAACCGCGTCTCCCAGAGAGCCTGTTGATTTAATCCAGACAGTGTCACTGTCTCCGGTATTTTTTAATTCCACCGCATAGCTCCCGTTGTTGATTTTCGTGGAGGAATAGGGAAGACTGTAAAAATCACTCGTATCCGGTCCGATAGAAAATGTCGTGTCCCCTTGAATGTCTCCATCAGCCCAGCTTGGATCCGTGGTATCATTGACAAAATCCTGTTTTAAATCATATAAGGCCCTTTCAATACCTGCCTCGGCAATTTGCAGTGCTACAACCGTCCTGCGCTGCCTTTCTGCCGCTCTCTGTTCATTGATACTGCTCACGACAAAGGCACTTCCCAAACCCATTAAAGTGACCAGCAGAAGAAGCGATATGATGAGCATACTTCCTTTGGTGTTATTAATTTTTCTAAAGGATGTCATTTCTCTGTTTAACTTCATGGCATCAGTTCCTCAATCTAACACTAAAATTTGAATTCATGCTCAACGCTGTCCCTCCGGGGACATTTTTCTGAGCCTGTAAAGCAATAGCGACCATCTCAGGGGTCGCGGCCTGACGCGTGATCTGTAAAGACTGAATATCCAGGGCAATCGTCTTTATCTCTTCTGTGGCGACTATGCGGCGCTGAAGCTGATCGGAATTTGTCCCTCCCAGACGATACTGAATCTCTTCCGACCAGACAATGCTTCCGCCAGAGATGCTTTCGGCTATTTTGAAAGTTATATCCGTATCCGGGGCACCGTCAGCCGCAACACTGATAACCCCTGTGGCGGTTCCTGATTGCCGCAAATCCTCTTTCATCCAGTCCATGGCCTTGCGCAGTTCCTGCTGTAATTCAACCTTGACCTTGTTAGCCTGCCACGACCTGTTCCCCACTAAAAATGTCGTATAGACACCTGTGCTGATGATCGTAAAAATCACAACCGTCACCATGAGTTCCGCGATAGAGAACCCTTGAAATTGTGTGCTGATCTTCCGTATGTGTCTCATAAAGACTCCACAGACTGCTGTTACCTCTCGGCTATCAAGGTCGTCAAGGTCACAGGTGAACTTAGTCTATTATTGCTGTCTTGATCTTCCCCTGTATCCAATGTACCGTCTAAATCCGTATCTTCACCGATAATACGGCCGTATTTATCCTGCCAGCTGATAACGACTTCCACCTCTAACAAATCGGGATTACTTGTATTAATATAAATGGCCCCTTGACCGGTAACCTGGCTTAAATTAAACGTACCCGCACAAAGGCCTGTGGCAGAGGTGGCCTCATCTGACTCATCGGTGTCACCCTGTGAAGAACATTGTGTGTCGTCCGGATGATCTGTCTCACCGTCCAAATCATTGTCAACCCCATCGGCGCAGACACATCCCGATGTATAGTCCACCACAATATTGCGATATGAGTGGTCGCGTATCTCCTCTAATTTATCCTGGGCCTCACTCGTGGCAAATGTCATATTTCCGGACTGTTCGGCCAGAACAGAGCAATGGATAAGAAGCTGCAGTATCCCGACAATAACGATAAGAGATACAGCTGCGGCAACGACTCCCTCCATTAGTGAGAATCCGCTGTTTAGGGAATATATTCTTTTTCTGCTTGTATCCTTGTGTTTCATTGATCAACTCCTACAAAAAAACCCCTCCGCCTCGCCTCGCTTTAGCGGGGCAGGGCGGGGGGGCTTTTTTATCAAGCCGTGCTACAAACTATATTACCATCCCGGAACGCCGCCTGTTGACATCGTGTAAGTCTCCGTACCCGATACCCCGGCATTGATAACGTCCGCTGTAAGCGTATAGCTCGAAGAGGTCATCGCGCTACAATCATACGTAAAACCGGAACGCTGTGTCCCGTCACAGTAATTCGCACCGATGTAAGCAGGTGTTGCCGAGGTTAACGCCGTGATGTTTGCCGGATAACTCCCCGAGTTGGCCGTGGCGTATGTTTCGGATGCCGTGGATATGGCACGAAGCGTGCTCTTGGCAAGGGCGTCATTCGAGGAGATCTTGGCTCTCAACAGGTTGGGGATAGCGATAGCCGCTAAAAGAGCGATAATCGCCACCACGATCATGATTTCAACCAGCGTAAAACCTTTTTTCTGTGTATTCATTATTATACCCTCCTTCCTAGGTCATCTTAACAGCCATTTCATGGCTTCCCGTGCCAGGTAAGAGGGGTAATAATGAATAAATAATGCCGATTTCCTGCTACTCTCTCTTCCACCTGACGGATCGTCCCTTCATGGCTTTGACGACCATATCAATTAGTACGACAGGTTATGTCCTGTCGTACCTTCTTCTACTTGAAGTATACAATCCCATTTCTCTACTGTCAAGGGGCTATCAAAACTCTGTTAAAACTTCTTTTCGCAGACGGTCATTTTCCTCCCTTAAACGGAGGAGATATTCCTTAAGCTCTTTTTTCTCCCGGTTGACTATATTCATTCCCGGTTTTTTGGTTATCTTATACTTGGACTTTATAATCGAAAGCGAATCGGATAAGACCATGCTCCGCGTTTTTAAGGCATCGATTTCTTCTTTAATCTTCTGTACCCGCCGCGGCGCCTGCTCCCTCTCCAAATACAAAAGATGCCTCTGCCCTGAAGGCCTATTGACGGAAACACTGCGTGATTCATCTTTAGCTGCTCTTAAACGCCAATTTAAACGATACTGTTCTTCCCATGACTGTGCTAATTCCCTATTTGACTGGTCTTTATCCTTTTCAAGGGAAAAAAGTTTTTCCTGCGCTTTTATGATTTTTTGGGCATATTTTTGCACCTGTTGAGAAATCCTTTTCTGTATCGATATTCCTTTTCTCATTCTAGCCGAGTGCACTTTCCTGCCTGAAACCGCTAATTCCCTGTCCAATTGCCTTATTTTTCTAACAATATTCCGTTTCTCATCACCAAATGTCTGCTGATATTCCCGAGAGTCTGTTATTCGGGTTTTGATATTGTCCTGCTCCATCCGCAATTTTTTCTTTTGCTCATTCAAACTCGCTTTTAAAACCGTTAAAGAACCTTTCTTTTCTACCTCCTTTTTTAAATCCTCACCCGCTTTCACAGAGCGCAAGACCGCATCACTATATTTTGCCAATAACAGGATTTCTTTCTCCAAGAATCCTTTAAATTCATTCATCTGCCGATACTGAGGCCCGGATTGCGAAACAATTAATTGACGCGTATGCGCAAATCCCTCAAGGGCGTCTTTCAGCCCCTTGTCATACAATTTCAATTCATGGATCTCGTTCTTAACCTGCTGTATCCTGTTTTCTTTCTGATGAGTCATGGCCTGGGCAGCAGCCATTAATTCCCGCCTTGTATCCATTTCAGCCTGCAAACCCTCCTGTGCCTGCTGTAATTCTTTTCTTAGCTTCAACTCCTTAATCTCAACTTTTAAACTTGCTATTTTATTCTTGCGAACGCTGTACTCATGGTGTCCGTCCTGAGACTGTTTTTGCATCTTTTTCCGTTCTTCTTTCAGCCGACTCTGACGCGCGTCAAAACTTCGTCTTTTTTTCCAAAACAAAGAAGTGTCCCTTTCTATGTTCTCCTTCAAATCTTTACTCAATTGTGCCCCATGCAAGACCGCATCACTGTTTTTTGCCAATAACCGGTTTTCTTTCTCCAGGAATCCTTTTAATTCATTCATCTGCCGATACCGAGGCCCAGATTGCGAGGCAATGAATTGACGCGTATATCGAAACCCCTCAAAGACGCCTTTCAACACCTTGTCATACAATTTCAATTCATCAATCTCTTTTTTAACTTGATCTATTTTTTCTTCACGTCGATAACTGCTGGCCAAAGAAGCCGCCTTTAATTCCTGTTTTATGTCAATTTCAGACAGCAAGTCCTGGTGAACTTGTAGCCTTTGTTTTAAAAGACCTCTTCTCTCCAGGAGAACTTTCCTTTTGTGCAGCTTAACCGATTGTTTCTCTAAAAAAGCGCCTTCCTCTTCCTTCCGCCTTAATTCCGCGCGGCTATTCTTGATTGCCCGCGTAAGATCATTTTTCTCTTTTTTATAAGTCCGCCCCCGGCTTGGAGAAGATATTTTCCTGTCCCCGATCTCCTTCTGAAGTCCTGTGATCTCATTGTTTAAGGCCATCCTTTTCTTCTCCAAAAAACCGCGCTCGTTTTGTCCGTCCTGAAACTGTTTTTGCATTTTTTGCCGTTCTTCTTTCAGCCGAACCTGTTGCGCATCAAAACTTCGTCTTTTCTCCCGGGACAAAAAAATGTCCTTTTTTATAGTCCCCTTCAAATTTTTACTCAATTGTGCCGTATGCAAGACCGCATCACTGTTTTCTGCCAATAACAGGGTTTCTTTCTCCAATAATCCTTTAAGTTCATTCATCTGCCGATAATGAGGCACAGATTGCGAAGCAATGAGTTGACGCGTATGCGCAAGTCCCTTAAGAGTGTCTTGCAACTTCTTGTCATACCATTCCAATTCATCAATCTCTTTTTTGACTTGCTTTATTTTTCCTTCATGTCGATAACTTCTGGCCAAAGAAGCCGCCTTTAATTCCTGTTTTATGTCAATTTCAGCCTGCAGTTTCTTGTGAACTTGCCGTAGTCTTCGTTTCAAAAGACCTTGTCTCTCCAGAAGAAATTTCCTTTCCCGCGGATCAACCGATTGTTTCTCTACGAAAATGTCTTTCTCTTCCTTCCGCTTTAATGCCGTGCGACTATCCCTGACGGCCTGCATAAAGTCATTTTTCTCTTTTTTATACTTCCGCCGCAGAGTTGAAGAAGATATTCTCTTGTCTGCGACCTTCTGCTGAAGCCCGCTGATCTCATTGCTTAAGTCCATCATTTTCTTCTTCAAAAAACCGCGCTCATCCTGTCTGTCTTGAAACTGCTTTTGTATTTCCTGTTGTTCATTTTCCAATCTATCCTGCTGCGGATCGGAATATTGCCTTTTCCCACGCGATGAAGAAGCATTCTTTTTTATGTTCTCCTTCAAATCTTCATGAAATTTCACAGAATGTCGTGCTGCCGCCACTCTCTCTGATAATAACCGGTGTTCTTTTTCGAGGGATCCCTTCCATTGATCCATCTGCCGATGACGCGGTCCGATTTGTGAAACAATTAATTTATGGACCCTCTGAAATCTCTCAAAGGCTTTCTTCATTCCTTCATAATACCATTCTAATTCCGAGATCTTTTCCCGTGCTTGTTCTATCGTGTCCTCTTCCCGGTTCCGGATGCCTGAAAAGGCCGTTTTTAATCCTTTTCTTGTGTTGGTCTCAACCCGCAAATCCTCCCGAACCTGCTTTAATCTTTGCCGTAAAAGGTCCTGACTCTCCTGAAGATCGTTTTGCTTCTTCTTGTATTTGTGATTTAGTGAGGAACGCCGGGGCTTTTGTCGTGGCTTTTGTCGCGGCTTTCGTCGAAGTTTTTGTCGATATTTTT
>CBDUYP010000014.1:0-12416 GCA_965371485.1 uncultured bacterium | reverse complement strand
GTAACTGGCTGACTACCTGCCCCTCCTGGATGATTGAATAAAACGGCCGGAGACTTGTCAGAAGACGGTATTCATCGTATAATAGAAAATCTCATGAATTCTCACCCTCAAAATTTACTTTTTTTTGATGCAGTTATCTTTGATTTAGACGGCGTTGTCACCAAAACCGCTCTCGTCCATGCGTCGTCGTGGAAAGAGATGTTTGATGAGTATTTGCGCTTAAGGGAGAAGCGGGACAAGGAGCCGTTTCGCGAATTTACCCACGAAAAAGATTACCTCCCGTACGTCGACGGTAAGCCCCGGTACAAGGGTGTTCAAAGTTTTCTCGAATCACGCGGGATTTCTATTCCGTTTGGAGACAGCAATGATCCGCCGGGAACGGAAACGGTTTGCGGGCTGGGAAACAGCAAAAACACGGCATTCCGGAAAATTCTTGAAAAGCAGGGCGTTGAGGTTTATCCGCCCGCGGTTGCTCTCATCAAAGAGCTTCGAAAGAAAGGCATCCGGATCGGCGTGGCGTCTTCCAGCAAGAATTGTCAGTTTATTTTGCAGTCGGCAGGGATTGAGGATCTTTTTGAAACACGGGTGGACGGGGTGGTCTCGGCGCAAACGGGTTTAAAAGGAAAACCGGAGGCGGATATTTTTGTGGTTGCGGCTAAAAATGTGGGTGCTGTGCCCGGGAGGGCGATTGTGGTTGAGGACGCGGTCTCCGGGGTTCAGGCAGGGCGAAACGGACAGTTTGCTTTGGTTCTTGGGGTTGCGCGGGAAAATAATGAAGAGGAATTGCGCCAAAACGGTGCGGACATTGTTGTCACGGATTTTGAAGGAGTGGATACACAGATGCTTCAGAAGTGGTTAAAGGAGAAAACATGACCCCCTCCAAAACATCATCTAATCACGCGCCCATCAAGTTTTTTGAACACACCGAAGACATCAAAAAAGAATTGTCTCAAAAGAAAATCATCCTTTTTCTGGATTATGACGGCACGTTAACTCCTATTGTGGCAACGCCGGATTTGGCGGTTATCTCAGAGGAGATGCGACAGACGGTCCGCCATGTTTCTTCAAAGGTGAGGGTGTCCATTGTCAGCGGCCGGGCCACGGATGATGTCCGGGGCAAGGTTGGTCTCGACGGAATTTTTTACGCCGGGAGCCACGGGTTTGAGATTGTCGACCCCAAAGGCGAGGTCACCATTAATGAGGAGGCCGCAAAGATTCGCGGCACCATTGACGAGGCGCACGAGAAACTTTCTGCGCGCCTTAAGGACGTTCCCGGAGCTCTGGTGGAAAACGTGAAATACACGATCTCCGCTCATTACCGGCTTGTTTCCGGGGAGGATTTCCACAAGGTTGAACAAGCTGTTGAAAAGATATTGGAAGAATATCCCCTCTTGCGCAAGACGTGCGGGAAAAAAGTTTTTGAAATTCGGCCGAGAATCGAGTGGGACAAAGGCAAGGCGGTTGAATGGATTTTAAAATATCTTCAATTTGATGAAACCAAAGACATCCCGGTTTATATCGGGGATGACACAACCGACGAGGATGCCTTTAGGACGCTTAAAGACAAGGGCTTCGGGATTCTCGTTGCCGAAGAGGCCCGCGCCTCAGAAGCGAAATATCTGATTAAAGACACCGGGGCCGTCAAAAAGGTCCTGGATTTTATTACCGGCACCTGACAGCTTCCCCTTATTTTTATCATGAATCCCTGGAAACTCAAATACGACAAATTTGATCCGGAAAAGGAAAACCTGCGCGAGGCCTTGTGCACGCTGGGCAACGGTTATCTCGGCACACGCGGGGCCATGCCGGAGACCGCGGCGACAAGGGTGCATTATCCGGGGACGTACATTGCCGGGGTTTACAATGCGCTGACAACGGAGGTTGCCGGGAAAAGCATTGTCAATGAGGATTTTGTCAACTGCCCCAACTGGCTGATGCTGAATTACCGCATCGAAGACGGCCCGTGGTTTAATCGTCTTAAGGTTAAGATCCTTTCCTGGAAAATTGAATTGAACATGCACAAGGGCATGCTTTCCCGACGGTTGAAGTGGCAGGATGCGCAGGGAAGAGTGACCCTGGTGGAAAGCCACAGTATTGTGAGCATGGCCGATCCGCATCTGTGCGCCTTGCGCTGTACGATTACGCCTGAAAATTATGACGGCAAAATTACTATCAGAAGCGGGCTCGACGGCCTGATTGTCAATGCCGGGGTTGAGCGCTACAAACAACTCAATTCAAAGCATCTTCAACCTTGCGCGCACGGGTCGTTCGGCGACGACGGGGTATTCCTGCAGATGCAGACCAACCAAAGCGGAATTCAGATCACCGAGGCGCTGCGTACCCTGATTTTTTGTAATGAGAAAGATATGGCATCCCGCGGGCGCATTCACTTGAACGGAAAAGAAAGGATTTTTCAGGAATTCACTTTGGATGTTCGGACAGGAAAGAAATATACCGTCGAAAAAATTGTTAGTATTTACACCTCACGGGATCACGGGGTCGCTGACAACTGCGCACTGGCCCGGGAACGCGTGAGCAAGGTCGACGGGTTTGAAAGCGTTTATAAACCGCATCAGGCCAAATGGAAGGCCTTGTGGAAAAAGTTTGACATCGAGGTCGACGGAGATGATTTTGTCCAGCAGGCCTTGCGTCTTCATGCCTTTCATCTGTTGCAATCCGCCTCGACTTACAACGAAGACCTTGACGCGGGACTGCCGGCCCGGGGGCTTCACGGCGAGGCTTACCGCGGACACATCTTCTGGGACGAATTGTATTCCTTTCCTTTTTACACGCTTCATGCCCCGGAAATCACGCGGGCCCTTTTGATGTATCGTTACCGGCGGTTGAATGCCGCCAAGGCGTACGCCCGCCAACAGGGTTATCGGGGCGCCATGTATCCCTGGCAGAGCGCGAGTACCGGGGAGGAAACAACCCAGACGATTCATCTTAATCCGATGTCCGGAACATGGGGGCCGGATTACAGTTGCCTGCAGCGCCACGTCTCTTTGGCCGTGGCTTACAATGTTTGGCATTATTACAGTATTTCAGGGGACAGGGATTTTCTGGACCGCTACGGGATGGAAATGCTTTTGGAAATTTCCCATTTCTGGTCAAGCGTGGCGCAATACAATACAAAAACAAAACGCTATGAGATCGACGGTGTCATGGGTCCGGATGAGTTCCATGAAAAAATTCCGGGGGCCGAAAAGGGCGGTGTCAAAAACAATGCCTACACGAATATCATGACGGTGTGGGTCATGGAAAAAACCCTGCAGGCGATGGACTCCCTTCCGGAAGAGGAGCGCGATGCGCTGATGCTTAAGACAGACATCTCCCCGGAAGAGGTGGCCCGATGGCAAGACATCACCACAAAGATGACGGTTCCCGTTGACAAAGACGGAATCATCCATCAATTTGAAGGATACATGGATCTCAAGGAGTTGAATTGGGATGAGTACCGGACCAAGTATGACAGCCTTCAAAGGATCGACCGCATCTTGAAGGCCGAAGGGATTTCTCCCGACGGGTATAAGGTGGCAAAGCAGGCAGACACTGTCTTGTTGTTTTATGTTCTCAACGAAAACGAAATCAGGCATATTTTTCAACGGTTAGGGTATCCTTTTGACAAGGAAACCGTGCGTAAGAATTATGATTATTATGTTCAGCGGACCTCTCACGGTTCCACGTTAAGCCGTGTGGTTCATGCCTACGTCGCCGAGGAATTGGGATACCATAAGGATACGGACAGGTATCTCCGGGATGTCTTAGAGAGCGACATGCATGATATTCAGGGAGGCACAACCCAGGAAGGTATTCATGTCGGCGTGATGGGCGGAAGCATTGAGCTTTTCCTGAAATGCTTTGCCGGCCTTTCGATAGACGAAGACCGCATCGGCATTAATCCGAAATTGCCGCAAGCATGGAGGAGAGTCCGGTTTCATGTCCGGTATAAAAATATTTGGTTCGACATGACCCTCACCCAGGACAAGGTTAGGGTCATTGCCGAACCGTTAAGAGAAGGATCCCTGCAGCCCGTCGGTGAGATTCCTTTCGAGATTCATCACAAGCGACATCTCTTGCGTCCCGGAAAACCGTATGAGATATCCGTAAGACAATAGGACGAACGATGAAAATACATGAATACCAGGCCGCGCAGATATTAAAAAAGGCGGGGATTCCTATTGCCGAAGGAAAGGTTGCCTCGGCATTAGATGCAGCGAAGAAGGCGGCCGAGGAGATCGGATACCCGGTTGTCTTGAAGGCCCAGGTGCCGGCCGGAGGCCGGGGAAAGGCCGGGGGCATTACTGTCGTCAGCGACGCAAAAGCATTAGAGGCGCAGTTTACGCGCATCAAGGGGATGAAGATCAAAGGATACACGATTGAAAAAATTTATATTGTCCGTGCTCTTGACATTAAAAAAGAATTTTACATGGCGGTCACGATTGATCCGGCCAAAAATAGCGTTGTCCTCATCGTGAGTGCTGCCGGCGGTGTTGAGATCGAAGAGACAGCGAGAAAAAACGCAGATCAAATCCACAAATTTTATCTTGAAGGGGGAGGGGGAACAAGCGGCCCGGGGTGGAAGGAATTTATCAGCGCGGCCTTCGATGATCCTTCCTCACAGGAACAGAGCGCCAGGATTTTTCAGGCCTTGTTAAATGTTTTTTTTCAAAACGATTGTTCTCTCGCCGAGATCAATCCGTTGATTATTGACAAAGAGGGAACGTGGATAGCGGCGGATGCCAAGATAACTTTTGATGACAATGCCCTGTTTCGCCATCCTGAGCAGGAAAACCTGCGCGACCTTGCCCATGAAGACAGCGACGAGCTTGAGGCCAAAAAGGCAGATTTGAGTTTTGTGAAAATGGACGGCAACGTCGGGTGCATCGTTAACGGCGCGGGTCTGGCCATGGCCACGACGGATGTGATTCAGTTGCTCGGCGGCCGGCCGGCGAATTTTCTGGACGTGGGAGGCAGCTCCAATCCGCAAAAGGTTTTCAATGCCTTAAAGATTATTTTAAAGAACAAGGACGTTAAGGTGGTCCTCATCAATATTTTCGGCGGGATCACCCGCTGTGATGATATTGCCGCCGGGATTCTCGAGGCGAGAAAGCAATTGAATTTTGATGTTCCCCTTGTTGTCCGTCTGACCGGGACCAACGAAAAAGAGGGCAAAGACCTTTTGGCGCAAAACCACATCAGCACCTATGCGTCCATGCGCGAGGCCGTGCAAAGGGCGGTGGACTTAGCATCATGAGCATTCTTATTGATCAAAACACACGTCTCATTGTCCAGGGGATCACCGGACGTGACGGCTCATTTCATGCCAAGCGCATGATGGATTACGGCACGCATGTTGTCGGCGGTGTCACCCCGGGAAAAGGCGGGAAAGATGTCGAAGGGATCCCTGTCTTTAATACGGTCAAAGAAGCCAAAAAAAAGACACGGGCGAATACCGCGGTTATTTACGTCCCCGCGAAATTCGCCAAAGATGCTATTTTAGAGGACATTGACGCGGGAATAGAGCTGATCATCTGTATCACCGAAGGACTTCCCGTTCTGGATATGGTCGAGGTTACAACAGCGCTGAAAAAAACAGGAGCGCGCTTGATCGGACCGAATTGTCCCGGGGTTATTTCGCCGGGCAAGTCAAAGGCCGGCATCATGCCCGGACACATCCATTGCCCCGGCCCCATCGGGGTTATTTCACGAAGCGGGACATTGACCTATGAAGTCGTTTATAACCTGACGCTTGCCGGTATCGGACAGTCCAGCTGCGTGGGGCTCGGAGGGGATCCGATTATCGGAACACGTTTTGTCGATGCGCTGGAACTTTTTATGAAAGATGATCAAACGCACGGCATTGTCATGGTCGGAGAAATCGGCGGAGAAGACGAGCAGGCAGCTGCCCGGTACATTAAGGAGCATGTTACAAAACCTGTTGTCGGTTTTATTGCCGGAAAAACCGCGCCCGAAGGCAAGAGGATGGGACATGCCGGCGCGATTATCTCGTCGGGGGATGATACCGCAGAGGCCAAGGCAACGGTTTTAAGGGAAGCGGGAGTGACTGTTGTTGATTTTCCCGACGAAATTCCTGCCGCGTTGAAAGAGAAGCTCGACACATGCATAGAGAAAAGCATCTAAAAAATATTTACATCTCCTCGATACATCAAAACGCCGGAAAGACAACGGTAGCGTTAGGGCTTTATAAAATTTTTCAGGAAAGAAAACTTAAGACAGCCTTCTTGAAGCCCATCGGACAACAGACTTACCTCGTTAATCATCAGAATATTGATAAAGATTCCTATTTGATCGGAGAGGTGTATCATTGCCGCAAACGGTTGAAAGAAATGAGTCCGGTGACCATCGGCCACGGCTTTACGGAAAAATATGTTTTTCATCCCATCCAGAATACGCTGCGGCGGAAAATCGAGAATTCTTTCAAAGGCCTGACAAAGGGCAAGGACGCGATTATCATCGAAGGGACAGGCCATGCCGGCGTGGGATCTATTATCGATCTATCCAATGCCGATGTTGCCAAGCTCCTGGGCTCAAAGGTTATTATAATCAGCGAGGGCGGGATCGGGCGCAGTATCGACGAGATTATGTTGAACAAGGCCCTTTTTGATCTGAAGAACGTTGAAATTCTCGGGGTGATTATCAACAAGGTTTTGCCTGAGAAATACGAAAAAATTAAAAAGGTGCTGGCCCGCGGGCTTAGCAACAAGGGACTGCGGCTTTTGGGGGTTATCCCGGTTGATCCGATGTTGAGCGCGCCGACCGTCGCGCAGTTAAAGGACAGGTTGAAACTGCGCCTGCTCTGCGGCAAAGGGAATATGAATAACCGCATCCGGCATACCATTGTCGCGGCCATGGAACCGTATAATATGGTGAACTATCTTTCCGACGGGACGCTGGTCTTGACCTCCGGGGACAGGGTGGACAATATTATGGTGGCGGTCAGCTCGCATCTCGTCATGCCGGGAAAGAAAAATCGGGTCGCGGGAATCATTTTGTCGGGAGGACTGGTGCCGAATCCGAAAATCACGGACCTACTGCGCAAAAGCCGCATCCCGGTTTTGCTGGCGAAAGACGACACCTACACCATTGCCGGAAAAATCGAAAATCTCATCTGCAAGATCCAAAAAACCGACAAGGATAAAATCGAGGAGGCCCGGCAATTGATCAAAAAGCATGTCGACATCGACCTGATCCTCAGGAATCTTTAAAAAGCATGGAAAGAGACGCGGGATTAAAACTTCACTTAGGCTGCGGGGGGAATAAGCGGGAAGGGTGGGTGAATATTGATTCTGTCGAGGAGTTTTATCCTGATATCCTCCATGACATCAGTCGTCCGCTGCCCTTTGAGGACATGACAGCTGACGAGGTTCTGGCCGAAGACCTGCTGGAGCATTTTGATAAGTACATGCGGTTTGTGGTTTTTTATCAGTGGACGCGCGTTTTAAAAATCAACGGCATCATCACGCTTCAGGTACCCAACTTCAAAAAGATTTTATTTAAATATTTCAAGTTCGGTTTTAATAATTTTGTTGATTTTATCTTCGGCGAAACCATGCTGTTCTCCGAAGTCTACATCGGCCATTTCGGCAATCACAAATGGGGGTATTCGGTCAAAACGCTTAAAAGTTTTGTCAGCTTGTTCGGCCTTGAGCCGGTGAGCGTTGAAAGCAAGGGCCTGAATATCCATTTGACCGCGCAAAAAAAGAAACATCTCCTACCGGAAGACCTGGATTCCATTCAAATCTATTCCCACAACAACGCCCACGGCACCGGAAAACCTTCTCTTCCCTTTGGATTTGTGAAAGAAAAGATTAAATTTTTTATAAATGGTGTCCGAAAAAAATGAGAATCATTTTTTTCGCTCGATGAGTGTATTGATTACAAGGGGTTAAGCTTAAATTATCGAATTAATAGCTAACTAATTGATAATGAAGGAGTTGGGGAGAATTGACACCATTTATGGACACCATTTATGGTTTCTTTTCAGCGATTTTATCCCACATCATTCTGAAAAGACAGGTTGCGCCTACACCTGTAACAAAAGGAAGGAAAGCGACTTTTCCTACGACAAGACTTGCTCCTGCTCCTGCCAGGGTCACAACACCCAACCCCAGCACAGCCGTACATTTTTTTATATCCGTTATTGTGTTGCACTCTTCTTCTATCATCATGGCTAAGTATATAAAAGGTTTTAATGGAAGTCAAATAAAATAGTGGAAAAAGGTCAGAAGAAGTTTCTCTTAGCCTACTATCGAAATATTTAAGACAAAAGAGGATTTTAACGAAAATAAAACGTAATTCATCGTGATTTTTGTTGATTCCTGTTTTTCGGTATGTTAATATGCGAGCCTAAACGTACTTAGATTAAAAAATTCCCAGGAAAATTTTTAATACCCCATGAGCGTTATCTGCATTCGAAAAGGACGGGACCTTAGATTAAAGGGACCCGCGGCGAAGAAGGTTGAGGAAACGGTGATCCCTTCGCGCGCGGCGATTTGTCCGTCGGACTTCCGCGGTTTTCGTCCGCGTCTTTTGGTTAAATCCGATGACACGGTTAAGGTCGGGACCCCCCTTCTTGAAGATAAAACCCATCCTGAAATAAAAATTGTTTCTCCGGCAAGCGGCAGAGTTGCCGCGGTTAACCGCGGAGAAAAAAGAGCGCTTCTTTCGGTTGTTATTGATACTGACGGCAGTCAGCAGGAAATGCCTTTTCGTTCATTTACCAAAGAGCAAATCAACAGCCTTCCCGGGAAGGACATCATCAGCCATCTGTTGGAAGGCGGTGTCTGGCCGTGTATTCGTCAGCGCCCGTTTTCCAATATCGCCAACCCGTCCGACACCCCTAAATCCATCTTTATTAATGGTATGAACACCGAACCCCTTGCCCTCGACGTAGATGTTATTCTCAATAACCGCGAAAAAGATTTTCAGACAGGGATAGACATCATCGCGAGATTAACCAAGGGTGCCGTGCATCTGTGTTGTGATGCGCAAGCATCTTCTGCGGCTCTGACCCAAGCCAAAAACGTGAACATTCACCGGTTTTCCGGGCCGCATCCCGCCGGAAATGTCGGCACGCATATTCATCATATTGACCCGATTCAAAAAGGCGACATTGTCTGGTATATCCGCGCTGAAGACGTGCTGCGTATTGCCGAGCTTTTCTTAAAAGGTGTTTTCTCGCCGGAAAGATATGTGGCTGTAACAGGCGAAGGCGCAGGAAAACGTGTTTATAAAAAAACGATCATAGGCGCGTCTCTTTCTCATCTGCTGGAAGATTCTTCCATTGATGACATGCGTTATATCTCCGGAAGCGTTTTGACGGGCAGGGATGTCAGCGCTCACGGATTTTTATGTTTTTATGATTCGCAGATCACGATCCTTCCCCGGGGGGGGAAGCGTCAGTTCCTGGGATGGTTGAGGCCGGGATTTGATAAATACACCTTTTCAAGAACATATGCCTCTGTCCTGAAAAACGGTGGAGAGGTTTCCATAGATACGGACAAAAACGGAAGTGACCGGGCCATGGTGTTGAATCATCTTTATGATGATTATAATACGCTGGATGTTTTGACATATTTTTTGCTTAAAAGCATTCTCGGTAAGGATATTGATGAAGCAGAGCGGTTGGGAATTTTGGAATGCGACGAAGAAGATTTTGCCCTGTGTACCTTTGCCTGTCCCTCCAAGACAAATGTCGGCGGGATCATCCGCCAGGGGTTGGACATGATTGAGACAGAAGGATAAAAAGCAATCTGATGAAGTGTCTTGAAAAACAATTAGAAAAGATTGGAAAGTTGTTCGAAAAAGGACAGCCGCTGGAAAAGATGTATCCTCTTTTTGAGGCGACAGAATCGTTTCTTCTGACTCCGGGAAAAATAACACACAAGGCCCCGTATGTTCGGGACGCGATCGATCTCAAGAGGGTTATGATTTTTGTTGTTCTGGCGCTTCTTCCCTGTATCTTTATGGGGATTTACAATACCGGGTATCAGATTCAGACGATTAAGGGGTTGGAATATTCGTTTTTAGGAAGCCTGCTTGCAGGCGCAGGCAAGGTTCTGCCGATTATTCTGGTGGCTTACATGGCCGGCGGATTTTGGGAGGTTCTCTTTGCGGTTATCCGCAAACATGAGATCAATGAAGGATTTCTTGTTACAGGAATCTTGTTCGCCTTGATTTTGCCGCCCACGATTCCTTTATGGCAGGTTGCCGTCGGGATTTCCTTCGGCGTTGTGATCGGGAAAGAAATTTTCGGCGGAACAGGATATAATGTTTTAAATCCGGCCTTAGCGGCCCGTGCTTTTGTCTTTTTCGCGTATCCCGCGCAGATGTCCGGGGACAGTGTTTGGGCTGCCGTGGACGGATTTACCAACGCCTCGCCTTTGGCTGTTGTCGCGGCCGCAGGAAAGGGAGGGTCAGCCATCGCGGCTCTGACGGAAGCCGGATATTCCTTTAAAGAAATATTTCTGGGCTTTATCCCCGGTTCTATCGGCGAGACCTCAACGCTGGCGTGTCTTTTGGGACTGGCCTTTTTGCTGGTGACCGGAGTGGCGAGCTGGCGCATTGTTGCCGGATGTGTTGTGGGGTTAACAGCCATGAGTCTGGTTTTCTTTGCCTTCCGGGGGGAGAATAGTCTGGTATTTTTTTCTCTGCCCCCGCACTGGCACATGATCATGGGAGGATTTGCCTTTGGCGCGATTTTTATGGCAACGGATCCGGTCTCTTCCAGCGCGACACATAAAGGGCGGTGGATTTACGGAATTTTGATAGGTGTTCTGGTGGTCCTTATCCGGATGATCAATCCCGCGTACCCCGAAGGGGTTATGCTTGCGATCCTTTTTATGAATATTTTCGCGCCGCTGATCGACCATTTTGTAGTCGAGGGTCATGTCAAGAAACAGTTGGCGCGGTTTAAAGGCAAAACAACATGAAGATGTCTGAAAACACATATGCTTTTGTTTTTGCCCTTATCGTTTGCGTGGTATGCAGTTTTTCCCTTGCCGCGGTGTCCGAGGGGCTGAAGGATAAAAAAGAGCAGAATGTCGCTCTCGATATTAAGAAAAATATTTTAAAGGCTGTTGATTTAAAAGAACCCTTACCCCTTAAAGCCACGGTGTCGGCGATTGAAGACATATACCGTGAGAAGATAGAGGAATTGGTGATCGACGCGCAGGGAAATGTTGCCGAAGGTAAAAAAGCGGAAGATATTGACGAGGGGGAAACTTTTTATCCTTTGTATGTTTATAAAGAGAACGGCAAGGTTGTTTCTTATTGTTTTCCGATTGAAGGCAAGGGCCTGTGGTCGACCCTTTACGGCTATTTTGCTTTAGAGACGGACGCGGTGACGGTGCGGGGCATTACGTATTACAAACACGGTGAGACCCCTGGGTTGGGTGCCGAGGTTGAAAAGGATTGGTTCCAGGAAAATTTTAAGGGCAAGAAAATTTGGGACATCAAGGCGCATCGCCTGGTTCCGACGACGGTTATGAAGGGTAAGGTGGCGGATCTCATTTCAGACGCCACGCAAGCACAATATTATGTTGACGGTATCAGCGGGGCGACCATGACATCCCGGGGTGTTACGGCGATGATTGACAAATGGCTTAATATTTATGAACCGTTTTTTAAAAAAATTCGGGGATAGATGACAAAAAAAGATAAAAAAATTATCAAAGACGCCCTGTGGGACAATAATCCCATTACGTTTCAGGTTCTGGGGATATGTTCGGCCTTGGCTGTCACGGTTCAGCTTAAGACCGCTTTGGTTATGTGCGCGGCTTTGACTTTTGTTCTGGCGATGTCCAATACGATTATTTCTCTTCTGCGCAATTATATCCCGGCCAAGATCCGGATTATCGTCGAGCTTTCGATAATTTCATCGCTGGTCATCCTCGCGGACCAGGTCTTAAAGGCTTACATGTATGATGTCAGCAAGCAGTTAAGCGTCTTTGTGGGACTTATTATCACCAATTGTATTGTCATGGGCCGCGCCGAGGCGTACGCGATGCAGAATCCTCCCTGGAAATCATTTCTCGACGGGTTGGGAAACGCGCTCGGTTACAGTGCCGTTCTTATTCTTGTTGCCATCTTCCGGGAAATATTGGGAAGCGGCACACTGTTAGGCTTTCAGGTTGTTCCACAATTCTTATACAATCACGGTTATGTCGACTGTGGTGTTATGGTCTTAGCACCCGGAGCGTTTTTCCTTCTCGGGGCGATTATCTGGATCCAGAGAGTCCTGTCAGGGTACGTGGAGAAGAATTAACATGATTGATTACGTCAGTCTTGCTGTTAAAAGTATTTTTGTTGAAAATATCCTGCTGGCCTTTTTCCTGGGCATGTGTTCGTTTCTGGCGTGTTCTAAAAAGGTGGAGACAGCGGTCGGGTTAGGA
>CBDUYP010000013.1:0-12924 GCA_965371485.1 uncultured bacterium | reverse complement strand
ATTGGATATGAATAATAACGAAAGGATAGCGATGGATAATAATTTCATTATGTGAGTTTTCATGGATTTCAAACTATTAAAACCGCTTTTGTTCAGTATATTACAGAACAGCTCTTTTTAAGTCAATTTTGATTTAATTTTAGCCTTGATTTTTCTCATAGATTCGCCTTTGAGATTGATTTGATAAGCGTTATGAACAAGACGATCAAGGATCGCATCAGCGAGGGTGGCGTTGCCGATCATTTCGTGCCAGTGTTTGACCGGCAGTTGGCTGGTGATGATCGTTGAGCGGATTTCGAAAGAAAAATAGGGAAAAATAGGGGACAGCGCCCTATCTCTTATTCGATTTCACTTAACCGCGTGCAATTGAAAATGAACTCCCTCCCGTTGTTGCAGCATATGAATAATACCAAATAGATTATTCGCCGTAGGATTTCCGCTGGGGCTGAACATGCGCATAAGACTCTTTGAATTTTTATGAGTCATACGGCCCAATTTCTCAAAACCTACCGTAGCATTAATATAATCCCTGAGAAGAGTTTTCCCTGTATCACGATCCCCTGAAAGCATACTTTCAATACTTTCCTTAAGCAGACCCTTCCTGAATTTAGGGTCACGCAAGGCACGGGCCTGAATGGTATCTTTAAAATTGCGGGTAATAGCCATGTCAATGCTCCTTCTCTTTCTTTCGCCATTTATATTCTTTCCAAAATTCTTTTGCGATCTCAATATCTCTTTCCTGCCGTTTTTTCGTGCCCCCTCCCAGAAGAATTACCAATTTCTCGCCATCTTTACCTAAATAAACTCGATACCCGGGCCCCCAATCTATGACTAATTCATAAACCCCGTTTCCTACGCCTTTAACATTCGAAAAATTACCTTTTCCAACACGCGAAACATAGGTGTTCACCTTCAAAGCTGCTGGTGTATTAAGATCATCAAACCACTGCGCAAAAGGACTGTTGCTAACAACATCTAAATATTCTTCTATCCTAATCATATGGTAACATATATGTTACTAAATTGCAACCAGAAAATATTTTCACCCTTTTCAAGGTCACAGATTGTGACCTTAAACATTCCTCCTGTGCGGGGTAATTAGATTGTGGGGAAATTGCGGGAAACGGGGGAATTCAAAAGGGGTATAGTTTTTTTACATTAACACATTATGACATCGTCGTTAAATTATGGGGTGAAACGGGACTTTCTTAAATCCTGCATTTCTTTCTCAACGGACTTCGCGGATCCGGCAGACATCCCAAAGAAAGGATGCTGCTTGATCGGCGCACTCTTCCCGGCCCGGGTGAAAGGAATAATCGTATCTTTTATCCTACCGTTTGGCCTCTTCTGATTCTTCATATTAAAAATATACATTCTTTGAAAGCCTTTTTCAAGGAATATCAGAAAATATCCCAAGATCTAAGGCTTAAATCCTGAGGCATCTTCCGTGCCCCCCAACTTGATATTCCAAAGTGGAAGATCAAATTGTGCGGGGTAATTGGATTGTGGGGGAATTAATGAATATTTTATGGTTTTGAACCTATCGCAAGTTGCGATAAGTTTCTTTCTGTGCGAAGTAATTGAAAGAGGGGGTCAAGTGAATTGTTAAACAAACCTATCGATAATCCTTGTTGTCAACGCAGGAATCATAGGTGGCCTTGTCAATGCGAATCCAATCCGTTTTATCGATACCTCTTCTATTTTTGGCTGTAGGACTGGCAGGAAAAGCTGAGGCTATTTTGATCCAACGATTGTGCTCAAAAGCGATCTGCCTGACTTCGTGAGCCACTTCACTCAAATCCTGATCTTGACTAAAAATAAGTATAATATCATAAGCATCTTCACGGCCTAAACGAATAATATCAAGTGCCATGCGGACATCAACGCCCTTTTCTTGCCCGATAAGAAAAGTATGTTCTTTGCCATCAGGTAATCTGATAACTTGATTACGATAACGTAATCCTCGTGAGAAAATCTTGACTCCTTGTCGCCCCATGGCACGCAATTTATTTGTCCAGAAATTATGCCACCGCACATTATCCTGGAGATCAGGAATTCCCGTATAAAAACGCACCTCTTTTAATTCCCATCCTTGAGATGAACAAACTTTCTCGGAGAGAGACTTGACGTCATAATTCGGATAAATATATCCAAATGTCTTTTTAACAGCATGGAATAAATTTTGACCATCAACAAAGGCAACAACTCGTTTTTGGGAAGACTTGCTCACAGCGCCAATCATATAATGGGGTATTTAAAATATAGGTGGGGAACGGGGAAAGAATAACCCCGCATGAGCCTTTTTGAGGAAATCACGCGGGGAGGAAGTAAATGCTATTATATGTAAATCTGTCTTTATGTCAAGCCCAAAACAACCTTCACTTCATGAACTTTGCCGTCATTAAAGGGCGTGATGAGATTACCGGGGATTTTTTGGCCGTCGACCCAGACCTGTTTGACGCCGTGCTGTTTTCCGTTGGGGTTGTGGATGGTGATGTCATAAATGTCTCCGCGGAAGGGGCGGCGGATGAAGCATTTTTTCCATTTTTTGGGGATACAGGGATCCACTCTGAGGCCTGCGAAATCCCGCCTGGCGCCTAAGATCCATTCTGTCGCAAGAAGAAAATTCCACCCCGAAGAACCTGTAATCCATGTAAAGGCCCCTTCTCCGTAACGGTAAGGATTCTGAGGGCCGACTAAATATTCGGCAAAAGCATACGGCTCTGTCTTGTAAAGGTCCATGTCTTTTTGAGCGTTAGGCATGATCTTGCGGGCCGCTTCATAAGCCTTATCTCCGTATCCGGCCTGCGCGTAGGCGACCGCCATAAACGTTGCGGCATGACAAAAGACAGCGGCATTTTCTTTGGTCCCTTCGGAAAACATACTGATGCGTCCCAGCCGCTTAACCCACGAGGAATACGCCGGGGAAAATAAGGCCAGGCCGTGTGGGCCGTTAAGATGTTTATCAACAGAGTTGAGCACTGTTTTCAACCGGTCCTTTTCAACAACCCCTGATAAAATCGCCCAGGCCTGGGAATTTAAAAAAATCTTTCCTTCTTTATCCTGTTTGCTCCCGTAAACCTGTCCCGCGTCATCAAACCCGCGCGCGTACCAGGCCCCGTCCCATCCTGAGGTATTAATCCGCTTGTCCATGGTTTTCGCCATCTGCAGATATTTGTTTTCCTTCTGTGCGTCACCTATCCACGCGCATAATTCAGCCAAACATTTTAACGAACGAACTAACGCCTGGGCCAGCCAGACACTTTCCCCTTTATGCTGAATACCGGCCTCATCAATCGCGTCGTTCCAGTCGGCATGACCGATCCGCGGGAAACCTTTTTCCCCGACATCATCAAAACAAAACTCCAGGTTTTTTTGCAGATGTTCCAAAATCGTGCCTTCACCGTCTGTCTGCGCGCCGCCCTGATAATCTTTATCAATATCCCACCCCTTTTTCCAACGGTCTTTAAGGTAAGAGGCATATTCAAAAAGGATATCCTTATCCCCGGTTTCCTTCACATAAGCGCTGACTGTCGTGGTTAACCAAACCGGATGGTCTTTGTTCGGGCGGAATTTATGAGGGCCTGCGGTGTCTGACCATCCTGACGCGGATGTCCCGTCACGCCTGATCAGTGAAGCTGCTTTTAAAATCTTTTGACGGGTGAGACCCACATGGATCGAGGCAATCGCTTCGGAATCCTGGCAGGCATCCCGGTAACCGCGGCCCCCGGAGCCTTCATGATAATAACTCGGAGACCTCGACCAGAGATTGCAGATGTAAACCTGATATTTGACCCAGGTATTGTAAATAACGTCAAAATCTTTGTCCGGTGTTTTAATAACGATATTGTCGACAATGCGCTTGCGCCACATGGCCTTGGTATCTTGCAATTCTTTTTGGGCGGATTTCATATTCCGATATTTTGACAGCATCCTGCCTGCGGCCACAATACCGTTGGTTTGCCCCAGGCAGACGGAAAATTCTTTTGTCTCTCCGGGTTTAAGACGGATGACATGTTTAAAACTGCCGATGGCATCCTCACCGGAACACACCGGGAAATTCTTGAATTTCCCTTCGACAACAGCCTGCGGCCGCTCTTCGGTATTGTATCTTCCCAAAAACGCGTCTTTTTGCGTACAGCATCCCTTAACCCCGAGAGAGGAACCGAAAAATAATACAGTATCAAAGGGCTGAATGTTCATGCCCTGCCACTGGGCTGTTTTCTTGGCAAAAACAGCCTTGTGCTTTTTGTCGTACCAGACGCGATTGTAAAGATTCATAATGTTGCGGTAACGCAATTCCTCATGATAATCCCCGGCCAGAAATTCAACATAAGGATAAATCTCTAACTGTTTCGCTTTCTTAGATTTATTCGTCAACCGGGTCAGCCAGACCTCACAGTCATCGTTGCGGGGGACAAAATACGTTACTTGCGAATGCACACTGTTATTAACGGCTTCAATGGTTGTGTAGCCTAAGCCGTGGCGGCACCGGTAGGATTGCGGTTTGACGCGAAGCGGCTGATACGTTAAAGACCATGCCTTCTGATGGTCGCGGACAAAGAGATATTTTCCCGGCCGATCAACATGCCAGTTTTCCGGCGCCCAGCGGGTGACACGGTTGGTGCGGCAATCTTTATAAAAACTGTAGCCTCCCCCGCATTGGGAGATGATGCTGCAATATCGTTCATTGGTCAGATAATTGATCCACGGGCGGGGGGTGTTGGGTGAGGTAATAATGTACTCAAGACCATCAGGAGAAAAATGACCGTACTTCAAATGACTAACCTGAACATCCTCTGCATTTTCATCAAATGCGTCTCATAAAATTCTACTCCCATCTCCCATAAACCGGGAGCCTTCTCCTTTGTCCACACGATGCGTCCGGACAGGGCCAACGGTTCGAATCCATCGGGAAGTTCAATAAGCAGAGAAACACTGTCGCGCAAGAACATTTGTTCTTTTGTTGTGATTTTAAGCCCTTGGCCTGCGACGTCTCTTAAAAAGACGTTCGTTCCGAACTCCTGGCGGGAATGCTTGAATTTAACGGGGAACCGTGCCGTCAACCGTTCAAAGATACGTTGTTCCTGCGCGATTTCCATGATTTTCCTTTATTGCGGGAAATAATTTTTTAATCGATTGCGCGAACCCGCTAACAGGGTGCTGGTGAATTTCAACCCTATACGATAATTTCCGGATTCCGCTATTTGGTCAACCCATTGCACCTGTCCCATCACCAAAGCAGGTTCCTGATCCGGCATGAGTTCAAGTTCAACGGCAATCCTTTCATTAACGGCAACAACCCTTTGGGATATGATACCGACACCTCCTCTTGAGATATCAACCGTTTTCATATTGCCAAATTTTGTACCGGTTTTACCTTCCACCGGAACAAGGCATACCTGTCGCTTCATCTTCCTCTTCCCCCTTTTGGGCTTCATTGTAATATCAACTCCGGATAGTCTCCGTTAATCCGTCTACTTATAATGTAACATTTAATAAACAAATAATCAATAAAATAAACGCTTCCTGCATCTATTTTATAAAGAAAAGCCTCATTTAAAGAAAGCGCTTGCTTGTCTCTGACTATTAGAACAGTAACATATTTTTCTTTAGAAAACAAGGGGACGGGAAAAATTTCTTGAAAAAACATTTCCTGCTTCTTATTTGTCCTATCCCCATAGAATGCACCGGGTTAGCATGAATCTCATTTCCTGCTTCAGAGCCTTGACTCTTGTATCTTAAATGTTATACTATGGCCGGAAAGGAGTTAATCAATGGATGAAGACCGTAAAGAAATGTTGGCCCAACGAAAAAAGGAAGATGAGGCCAAACAAAAAGAGGCATTAGCCAAAAAATATAAAGACCGCGGGATTCAAAAAATGTCTTTGGCAGAATATGAAGCTGCCCGGAAAAAATTAGCCATGCAGCGCAAAAGGCTTAAATTACCCCCTCAGGTGACATTCGTGCTGAAAACGCCTTTTCTCATCATCTTTGTTCTCGGCCTGCTTTTCCTGCCTTACATCGTTTATCTCATCGCGACCGCTCCGGCCGCCGACAACAAAAAAGCGAAAACAACCATCAACCAACCGGTTAACACGCAGGTCGAAAAAAGATAACCTCTATTTCCCGATACAAAACTCCGAGAATATTTTATCCAGCAAATCACTGTCAATATTGCGTCCGGTAATATTATCCAACGCGTTGACAGCCTGTTTGATTTCCTCTGAAACAAATTCCAGCGGCTGCCTCTTTTCAAGGATGTCGATTCCCCGCTCCATCGCGGACGCACACTTCTTTAAAGAATGAATATGCCGCAAATTGCTGACAAGGACTCTATCGGTATCCACCGCGTCTTTGTGCAAGACATTTTCAACAATCGCCTCTTCCAGCCGGGCGATGCCGGTTTTAAGAAGAGCAGAAACACGGACAACTTTTCTTTTTGGAAATAATTTATGAATGTGCTCTTCTTTTATTTTCACACATAGATCACATTTATTCAGGACAACGAGAACATTTTTCCCGGTAATGTCTTTATCTTCCTCTGTCATCTTTTGGCTCGCATCTATCACAAGCAAAATCAAATCCGCGCTTTGGATGTTCATGTGACTGCGCCGGAGTGCCTCTTGTTCAATGCCGTCGCGGGGCTTGATCATGCCGGCGGTGTCTACAAGCTGGAACGGGACACCTTTGATCTGGACGGTTTCCTCTATACAATCGCGCGTTGTCCCTTTGACTTCACTGACAATCGCCCGCGGCTGTTTCAGCAAAACATTAAGCAAAGAAGATTTTCCGGTATTCGTTTTGCCGCAAATAACAATCCGGACCCCTTCTCTTAATATCCTACCCTGTGCGCTTGATTTTAACAAAGCGTCTACCTGTTCTTTGGCCTCGCGGATGGGTCGCAGAAAGTTTCCGTTTCCCTGCGCGTCAACATCATCCTCCGGAAAGTTGACAACAGCCTCTTGCGCGGTGTAAATATCCATCAACTTTTCGCGGATGGCCTCCAGTTGAAGCGCCAGGTCGCCTTTAAGCTGGTTTGTGCTTATTTTCAAAAACGCGTCTGTCTTCGCCTGAATAATATCTAAAACAGCCTCGGCCTGCGTCAAATCAATCCGGCCGTTTAAAAAAGCGCGCTTGGTAAATTCCCCCGGCTCTGCTAAACGCGAGCCCGAATCAACTGCCAGATTCAGGATGGCTTTAAGGGGAACAGCCCCGCCGTGACAGCTTATCTCGACGGTGTCCTGGCGCGTATACGTTCCGGGAGCGCGCATCACGGTTAACAAAACCTCGTCAATGATGTCCTGATTGCCTGTGCCCGTAAGGGTGCTTGTGCCCGTAAGGGTGCCTGTGCTGTTTTTCCTGACAATGCGCCCGTAATGCACCGTATGGCTCTTAAACTTCGACGGGATTCCCTTGTTTTTTGCCACAAACATCCGGTCGGCTGCCTGTAATGCCTCCTTGCCGCTTATGCGGACAATGCCGATTCCTCCTTGCCCTGCCGGCGTTGCAATGGCTGCGATGGTGTCGTCTAAACCTTTGAATTGATACATGCTTCCCTCGTGCTGTGTTGCCTAAACAAAGTACGCGCTTCGGCCACGACGAATATGGATCCTGTCACGAGAATGATATCACCCTCGTCCGTCTTTGCCAAAGCCTCGTCCACGGCTTCCTGAACATTCTGTGTCCGCAGGCATTCTTTTGTTTTAAATATTTTCTCCACTTCCCCGTCGGTAAAACAACAGGCCCTCGGATGACGGGCTTGTGTCAGAATAATCTTCTGGGATATCCCGTTGAGATGCCTGCAAATCCCGTATTGATCTTTATCCTCACAAAGCCCCAGAATCAATGTCGTGTTCCTGCCCGGGAATATCTCTTTAACAGTTTCCGCCAACTTTCTTGAAGAATCCGGGTTATGCGCAGCGTCGAGGACAACAACAGGTTTTTGCCTCACGATTTCAAACCGGCCCGGCCAAACCGTTTCAAAAATCCCTTTCTCCATCGCATCCGGAAGAATCGGAACACCCAGGGATTCCACCAACCCGACAGCTACAGCCGCATTCATAACCTGATGCGCGCCAAGCAAACGCGTCTTTAATTCATACTTTCCCCGGATCCCTTGAACACAAAAAGATTGTTCCCCGGTGTCCTGATGAATAAGCTCAAATGTTATGTCACGCCCGATAACACATACCGCAACACCCTGCTCTTGGCATCGTTTTTCAATAACCTCAAAAGCCTTTGGCAACTGCGGGGCGATAACGGCAACAGATTTCCCTTTAATGATGGCGGCCTTTTCCGCGGCAATCGCTGAAAGAGTTTCTCCCAATTGTTGTGTATGCTCGAGGCTGATGGGGGTGATCCCGTAAACAGCCGCGTCCACCGCATTGGTCGCATCCAACCGTCCGCCCAAACCCGTTTCCAGGACAACAAAATCAACTTCCCTTTTCCGGAAATAACACAAAGCCAACACTGTCACCACTTCAAAATAACTTAACGGGCCGTACTCTGTCACTGCTTTCATCTTTTCTAAGCTCGGCTTCATTTCCTCCAGCACAGAACACAATTCTTCGTCATCAATACAATCAGGGAAAACCGCGTTGTTTTCTTGTGGATACGAAACATCTTTTTCAAGGACACGGATGCGTTCTTTAAAATTTTCCAAATGCGGGGAGGTGTAAAGGCCGACCCTGTAACCGGCTGCTTTGAGAATATGAGCCGCAAAGGCACACGTTGAGCCTTTTCCTTTTGTTCCGGCGACGTGGATAACCCTGATTTTTTCCTGCGGGCGGCCGAGTAATTCTAAAAGATACGCGACGCGTTGAAGCTTAAAAGAAGCAATAGGGACGGCGTTAAGATGAAATTCATAATTGATAAAGGAATCGAGATAGGACTTGGCTTGCGTGAACGTCATTAATGCTTAAAATGCCTGCAGCCTGTCATGACCATGGCCATTTTGGCTTTGTCCGCGGCCTTGATCACAGCATCATCCGCGACAGAACCACCGGACTGGACAATGACCCTGACTCCGGCTTTGGCTGCAATCGTAATATTATCCGTCTTGGGAATAAAGGCATCTGAGATGAGAACGGCATTCCCGGCATTTTTGCCGGCCTTTCCAACAGCAAGCCACACGCTTTTCACTCGGCTTGTCTGACCGCATCCGATGCCGACCGTCTTTTTTCCCTTCACAAGGATAACGGCATTAGACCGGATATATTTGATAATCTTCCACCCGAATAACGCGGACACCATCTGGGAGCCGGTCGGTTTTTTCTTAGTCACAACCTTCCATGCCTTCTCGTCGATGCTTTTATCATCTTTCTCCTGGACCAGAAGTCCGCCGGTAATGTGCTTAAAATCAAGACATGGCTGTTGCCCTGCATCAAAATCGCTTAATTTCAAACAGATGATCCTGAGATTCTTTTTCTTAGAAAGGAATTTAACCGCAGCACTGTCGTACCCCGGGGCAATGAGACATTCCATAAAACCGCTTTTTCCCACGAGCTTGGCTGTTTCTAAGTCAACCTTTTTATTGAAACCGATGATCCCGCCGAAAGCGGAAACCGGATCGCACTTTAAAGCCTGAGCGTAGGCCTTGGCCAAAGTCACATCTTCGGCCATACCTGTCGGATTATTGTGCTTGATAATCACAGCCGTTGGCAAGTCAAAATCCTTAACCATGCTGATTGCCGCATTGAGATCCAGAAGATTGTTAAATGACAATTCTTTTCCGTGAAGCTGTTTGATCTTGCTCAGACCGCTGCCCTCAGGGAGGTTCCTGTAAAAGGCCCCGCGCTGATGAGGATTCTCCCCGTAACGCAGATCCTGCACTTTTTTAAACCTTAACACCAATTCGTCGGGAATACCGCCTGTTAATTCGGGAAGGTCACTGCTTTTCCTGCGGGACTTAAGAAAATCAAAAATAACATCGTCATATTGCGCCGTGTGCTGGAAGGCCTCGATAGCAAGGCTCATCAAAACCGTCTTTGACAATAATCCGCTGTTGACATCTAATTCCTTTAAAATCTCAGGATATCTTTGCGGATTGCAGACAACAGCGACACTTTTAAAATTCTTGGCTGCGGAGCGCAACATGGACGGTCCGCCGATGTCAATATTTTCCAGGGCATCCTCCATGGGAATGTCTTTCTTTTTGATGACACGCCCGAAGGGGTAAAGATTGACAACCACCATATCAATAAGGCCGATCTGGTGCTTTTCCAACTGCTCCATATGCTCCGCTTTGTCACGCAAAGCCAAAAGCCCGCCGTGAATCACAGGATGAAGCGTCTTGACCCGTCCGTCGAGGATTTCCGGAAAATGGGTGTAATCAGAAACCTCCTCAACAGGCAGACCCGCCTTTTTAAGCAATTGCGCTGTCCCGCCGGTCGAGATCATGACAACGCCCATGCGGTTGAGCCCCTTTGCAAAATCCAAAAGGCCGTCCTTGTCGGAAACACTGATGAGTGCCCGTTTAACTTTAATCATTTATTTTGAAGGTGGAAACGCTGACAATCCGGTTATCTTCCTAAACTACTCTTCCCTGATTTTCTTTTGCGTCTTTTCTTCTCGGATGGTTTGATAAAATATTGTCTCTCTTTAACCTCCATAAGAAAGCCCTCTTTCTGGCATTGTCTTTTGAACAGACGAAGGGCCTTCTCAAAACTGTGCCTATCAGAAACTCTAACTTCGACCATAGTCGTTAATCACCCGCCTTCCTGACTCTTTTAAAGAAAAGGTATTATATTTATACCCGCATCAATTGTAAAGAGGTTTTACTTAAGCGGGGTCGTGGTGGACGTATTGTCCGCCTTCGTAATTGCGCAGGACGTATTTGCCGTTTTGGCTGGAAATAATGTCATCAGAGCTGATGGGGATTTTGCCTCCTCCTCCGGGGGCATCAATCACAAAGGTGGGAACCGCGTATCCTGTTGTAAATCCGCGCAGCTTTCTGACAATATCAATACCGACGGAAACAGGGGTACGGAAATGACCCGAGCCGATAATGGGGTCACATTGGTAGATGTAGTAAGGCCGGACACGGATTTTTAAAAGCTCATGCATCAGTTTCTTCATGACAACCGGATCATCGTTGATGCCTTTAAGCAAAACCGTCTGGCTCCCTAAGGGGATACCGTTATCAGCTAACAATTCGCAGGCAGACTTCACCCTTGGCGTAATTTCTTTGGGATGATTAAAATGAAGACTTATCCAGATGGGGCTGTATTTCTTTAATATCCTCACCAAACTTGGCGTGATCCTCTGGGGAAGAGTGACAGGAACCCTTGTCCCGATCCGGACAAATTCAACGTGACCGATGGCCTTAACATTCTTAATGATGTATTCCAGCAAGTTGTCTCCCAGAACAAGCGGATCACCGCCGGAGATCAGGACATCCCTGACCTCTTTATGCGCGCGGATATATTCAAAGGCTGCCTCGTACGTGGCTGTGTTAAGAGTCCGGTTCCCTTCGCCGACCATGCGCGAACGGGTACAGTGACGGCAATACATCGCGCACATCTCATTGACAAGAAATAAAACACGATCCGGATAACGGTGAACCAATCCGTGAACAGGAGAATTTTTCTCCTCCGCGCAGGGATCCTCCATTTCTTGGGGGGCTGTCTTGAATTCATGACTTGAAGGAACGCATTGCAGACGTATGGGGCAGTGAGGATCGTCGGGATCCATCAAATCGGCAAAATACGGCGGGATGGACATGGTTAATTTGTTTCCGGCCCCGTCGATGCCTTCTTCTTCTTGCGGCGTAAGACGAATGATTTTTGCCAGGGCCTCTTTTGTTTTAATCCTGTTGCGCAACTGCCACTGCCAGTCTTCTTTGTCTGATGCCGTCGCGGCAGATGACTCGGATATGCAGGTTTCAACCGGATTCATAAATTAAACTCGCTTCCGTATTCACGGGACCCGCATCAAGCATCCCGTAGCGTTGTAAGGCATGATTCAGGATTTCATTGATAATATCATCATACGTACGGCCCATGGTCTGCGGAAAAATGTTGAACACATCCCTGTCCTCCAAACTCGGCAACGGATTGATTTCCAGAACATACGGATTTCCTTTTTCATCAACACGGAAATCCACCCGTCCCATATCCCTGCACTCAACGCATCTGTAGGCCCTGAGCGCTAATGCCTTAAGCTGGGACAAGAGATCTTCAGAAACAGGGGCCGGACAAATATATTGGACACTTTCCCCGGAGACTCTTTCAAACGTGTAAATTTCATTTCCCAAATCCATTTTCCCGTCAATGCTTATTTGAACAACTGCCATGGCCTCTGCGTTTTCGTTTCCGATGACAGGGACGGTAAATTCCGTTCCCCGGATAAATTCCTCCACAAGAGCCGGCTGGTCGTATACTTCGCTGATAAGACGAACCTGTCTTTTTAAACCTGCCAGGTCCTCGACGCGGGAATGTTTGCTGATCCCTTTCGAGGTTCCCTCGTAACGTGATTTAACGATCAACGGATATCCGATCGTGTTCATTTTCTCTAGATCATCTGTTTTTCGGGCACTGAAAAATCGCGGGGTGGGAATATTTTCGGAAATAAACATCTTTTTTGCCAAGACCTTATCAAGAGCCGCCCCCAGCGTGAGCGCATCCGCGCCGACAAAGGGGATTCCTTGCATTTCCAAAAGGACCGGAACCTGGGATTCCCGATTGCGCCCTTGTCTGCCTTCGCAAACATTAAAGACAATATCGACATTCACGTTGTCGATACATTCCAAAAGCTTGCAAACATTTCCGATTCTCTTAACCGTATGCCCGCCGGCCTCAATGGCCTGACAAATCTTGTCAATCGTTTGCGGCTTGTCAAATTCCGCGTTGGCATCCACAGGCTCATCCTGCCCAAGTCGCCAATCCGTTTTCACGTCATATGTAATACCGACTGTTTTTTTCA
>CBDUYP010000012.1:0-13418 GCA_965371485.1 uncultured bacterium | reverse complement strand
GTCACAGAGACGTTCCCCGATCAAAGCAGCGTGCAAATGAAATATCTTTCCATGGGCATGACCCATGATTACGAAATCGCCCTGGAAGAAGGGGCCAACATGGTGCGTATCGGCCGGGCGATCTTTTCTGAGGAGTGTTCAATATGAAAACCATCGGTATTATTGGCAGCGGGAATATGGGGAGTGCCATCATCAGCCGTGTTGCCGGGAAATACAAAGTCATTGTTTGTGAAAAAAATAAAAGACAAAGCCTTGTTGTGTGCCGTAAATTTAAAGTCACGGCGCGGGATTTGAAATCCTTAGTCAGGATGTCGGACGTGATCATTCTCGCTGTCAAACCGCAAGATGCCGACGGGGTGTTAAAGGAAATTCGTTTAAGTGTAGGGGCAGGCGGCCGCCTGCCCGCTTCGGCAGGGCCCCTACTGATTTCAATCGCGGCCGGTCTGACAACCCGGTTTATTGAGAAACGGTTGGGGACAAAGGCACGGGTGATCCGTACTATGCCCAATATGCCCGCGCAGATTGGCGAAGGGATCACGGCCATTTGCAAGGGAAAGCACGCCCGGAAGACCGATATGAATTTGGCGCGCGGGATTTTTAAGACGGTCGGAGAAACAGTGATCGTGAAGGAAGATTTGATGGATGCGGTCACGGCGGTCTCGGGCAGCGGCCCGGCGTATGTTTTTCTTTTTGAAGAATGTTTGACGGCTGCCGCGCAATCTTTGGGGCTCAGCCGGGCATTGAGTCAAACGCTTGTTAAAAAGACATTGTCAGGAAGCGTGCATCTTTTGGAAAAACAAAGGAAGGATGCTTCTGTGTTACGTGCCGAGGTCACATCCCCCGGCGGGACAACACAGGCGGCCGTGGATGTCTTCATGAAAAACAAAATAGAGAAAATTTTTGTACAGGCTCTGCGGGCTGCGAGAAAGCGGGCTGCACAATTGTCACGGAGGTAATTAAAATGGCCAAGGTTGGAATTCTCGGCGGTAGCGGTCTTTACGATATTGAGGGAATAGAAAATGTTGAGAAACACGGGGATCAGCAGGCCTTGTCAACGCCTTTCGGTGATCCGTCCTGTCATGTGATCACCGGAACACTGGACGGGATTGAGGTGGTGTTTTTGCCGCGGCACGGCAGGGGACACCGTATTGCCCCGGGGGATATTAATTACCGGGCCAATATTTTTGCGATGAAGAAATTTGGTGTGGAGGCTATCATCTCGGTGTCGGCCTGCGGAAGTCTTAAGGAAGAAATCCGGCCGCTTGATTTTGTCGTCCCGGATCAATTCGTTGACAGAACCCGGCAGCGCGTCTCCACCTTCTTCACCGACGGGATTGTAGCGCACGTGCCCATGGCAGAACCTTTTTCCCCGGAACTGCGCGAGATTCTCGTCGAGTCTGCCGGAAAACTGGGTTTAACCGCGCATGACGGTGGAACGTATTTAAACATGGAGGGGCCGCAATTTTCCACAAAGGCGGAATCCCACCTTTACCGCAGTTGGGGAATGGATATTATCGGGATGACCAATGCCACCGAGGCCAAGCTGGCAAGGGAGGCAGAGATTTCCTACGCTACGCTGGCGGCGGTTACGGATTACGATTGCTGGCACGAATCACATGAAGCCGTGACCATTGAGATGATCCTCGAGTATTTGCGGAAAAATGTGGACAACGCCAAAAAAATCCTGAAATCCGCCATTGTGAAAATCGGGCGGCTGAAACATTTCAGCGCGGCAGATGCCTTAAAATACGCCATTGTAACAGGCAAAGATGCCATCCCCGAGGAGAAAAAGAAGGAACTGGACATTTTCATCGGAAAGTACCTGAATTAGTTGTGAGCTTAATTTATAGTATCGGAATTTCCGACTACGTAGTCACTACGTAGTCTGTTAGACGTACAAATGGATTACCAAAAAACATTAAATTTACCGAAGACGGATTTTTCCATGCGTGCCGGGTTGGCGCAGAAGGAGCCTCTCTTTTTAAAGCAGTGGGAGAAGAGCGACCTTTACGCGCAGATTCGAAAAAAGCAGATCCTACAACCGCCCCGGCAGTCCAAAAAATCGAAGATTTTCACTTTGCATGACGGCCCGCCTTACGCCAACGGGGACATTCACATCGGCCACGCCCTCAATAAAATTCTCAAGGACGTGATCGTTAAGATGAAAACAATGCAGGGATTTGACAGCCTCTACGTCCCGGGGTGGGACTGCCACGGCCTTCCCATTGAACACAAACTTTTTAAGGAACTAAAAAAGAAGAAGCGTGAGGTCGATTGCCTTGAGTTTAGAAAGAAGGCGCACGATTACGCTCTTAAATACGTCGCCATTCAAAAAGAGCAATTTAAACGGCTCGGTATTTTCGGGCAGTGGGACAATCCTTATTTAACATTGTCCCCGGAGTACGAATACTGGATCCTGCAATCTTTTGCCCGGTTGGCCCGCGACGGTTACATTTACCGGGGGCTTAAGCCGGTGAACTGGTGTGCCCAGTGTGAAACCGCGCTGGCCGAGGCTGAGGTGGAATACGAAGACCACACCTCTCCGTCGGTTTACGTCAAATTCCGGGTGAATAATCCCCAAGACCTTAAAGGGTACCCCGACCCCGCCGGTGACGGGGCAGGCGGGCACAAGTATCCCGACGGTAAACCCCTTTATTTATTGGTCTGGACAACAACGCCCTGGACATTGCTGGCGAATGTTGCCGTGGCCGTGCATCACGCGTACTCCTATTCCCTCGTTGAGACGGACAATGAAATTTTGATTGTGGAAAGTTCCCTCAAGGATTCTGTCTTTAATAAAAGGGAAGCCTCCGGGGAGAAATCCAACGGCACAACCGTCAGGGAATGCAAAGGGGATGATTTAAAAGGTTTGGTTTACACACTTCCGTTTAGCAAGGAAGACTGTGGCCGGGTGATTACGGTTGATTACGTTACCAAAGAGGATGGCACAGGGTTGGTGCATATTGCGCCCGGACACGGGCAGGAGGATTACGAAGCGGGAATAGCGCACCATCTTGATATCCGCATGCCGGTTGACGGCCGGGGCGTCTTTACCAAAGAGGCCGGCAAGTTTGAAGGGCAGCATGTTTTTAAGGCCAACGTAAAGATTATTGAGGATTTGCGCGAACGGGGCATGCTCTTTGCCTCGGAAAATATCAGCCATTCCTACCCGCATTGCTGGCGGTGTAAGAAACCGATTATCTTCCGGGCGACCAAGCAATGGTTTTTAAAGATTGACCACAAGGGGTTGCGGGGAAAGTTAAAGGATGCCGTCAGCAAAGACGTTCGGTGGTTTCCCCCGTCGGGTCAGGAAAGAATGTTGTCCATGGTGTCCACCCGTCCGGATTGGTGTCTGTCCCGTCAACGCCATTGGGGTGTGCCGATTCCCGCCTTGGCCTGTCAAGGATGCGCGGGGGAACACAAACTGTACCCTAAGGTGGTTGAACATTTTGCCGGGATGGTGAAAAGCAAAGGGACAGACCTTTGGTTTGAAAAGGATGTCAAACAGATTGTTCCCAAAGGGTTTTGTTGCCCGGACTGCGGCAAAGACGATTTTAAAAAGACGTACGACATCCTGGATGTCTGGTTTGATTCAGGGGTCAGTTACCAGGCGGTTGTCGGGCCGATGTTGGGCCGGGATATTCCCGTGGATCTTTATCTTGAGGGATCTGATCAGCACCGGGGATGGTTTCAATCGTCGCTGATCCCTGCGGTGGCCATGGAGGGGAAGAGCCCGTTTGCGGGTGTCTTGACCCACGGGTTTGTTGTCGACGGGCAGGGGCGGAAGATGTCGAAATCCCTCGGCAACGTCATTTCCCCCCACGAGATTGTGAAAACAAACGGCGTGGACATCCTGAGATTGTGGGTCATGTCAAGCCAGTACAACGAAGACGTCCGCTTGTCCAAGGAAATTCTGGCCCGGCTCATTGATGCCTACCGGAAGATCCGCAATACCGTGCGGTTCCTGCTGGGAAATCTGAACAGTTTTGACCCGGACAAAGACGAAGTTCCCTATGACAGCTTGTTGGAAATTGACCGGTGGGCTTTGTACCGGTTGGCCGCAACCCTCAAGGCGGTTCGCCGGGCCTACAATGACTATGAATTCGCAAAAGTTTATAAAATGATTTATGCTTTCTGTAATGAGGATTTGTCCAGCTTTTACCTTGACATCCTCAAAGATCGGCTGTATACTTCACCCGCTTCTTCACGGGAAAGACGATCCGCGCAGACTGTTCTTTACCATATTTTAAATCATCTCGTCAGGATTTTGGCCCCGATCTTGACATTCACGGCCGAAGAGATTTTTGAGGCCATGCCGAAAACTTCTCAAACTCAGAAAGTGGGCAGTGTTCATCTCCTGGATTGGTTAGCAATTCCTGAATCCTGGGAAAATCCCGCGGCATGGGAAAAATTCAAGCTCTTGATCGAGATGAGGCCGTATGTCTTAAAGGCCCTGGAAGATAAACGGCGTGATGATGAGATCGGCAGTTCCCTGCAGGCCAAGATTATCTTTAAATCGGCCAGCGAGCGGGATTTGGAATATTTGCTGACATTAAAGGATATGCTGCCTTCCCTATTTATTGTCTCGCAGGTTGAGGTTGAGAAGGCCGCAGCCGTTCAAAAGGGCATGAGTGATACATTTTCAAAAACAGAGGTTGTTATCATGAAAGCGGATGGCGAAAAATGCAGCCGCTGCTGGAATTTCAGCACACAGGTCGGGAAAGACGGTGGACACCCCACGCTTTGCGGCCGTTGTGCCGCCGTTGTTGAAACGATACACGCGTGAGCAGAGATAACAGAGGCAATGATTTGTACAGTAAAGGAGATGTTTTCAATGGCTGGAAAAAAATTGGACAAAAAACAGTTAGAATTCTTTAAAAAGGAACTTCTGAGAGTCAAAGAAGACATCCTGCATGATATTAAGAATATGGCTTCTGTTAATTCCGCAAACGCCAAAGAGTCTGTTGCCGATGTCGCGGGGCAGCATGGCATGCACATGGCGGATGTTGCCACGGAGATGTATGACCGTGAATTCAATTTGGGCCTTGCCTCCAATGACAGGGAGTTACTTAAAAGAACAGAAAGCGCCCTGAAACGCATCGAAGAAAAAGTATTCGGACACTGTTCACAATGCAAGAAATCCATCCCGGATGTCCGTTTGAAAGCTATCCCTTATGTGGAGACGTGCCTGAAGTGCCAAGAGGAAATCGAAAAGAATTCGTAACGCAGGATGAAAATGCCGTTCGGTCCCAGTTTGATATTTTTCTTGCCCTCATAACGGTCTCTTCCGTTGTTTTTATCGATCAGGTCACGAAGATTTTCTTCTCAAAGGTTCTCTCCGTCGGAGAATCCCTTCCCATTATTCGCAGTGTCTTGCACATGACGCTTGTCCACAACACAGGGATCGCCTTTGGTTTGTTTAAGAATCAAGGGATTGTCTTCATCATTATTCCGGTCATTGCCGTTGTCCTTTTAGCGTACAATATTTATTATTACCGGCTCAATGAAGAAAAGTTAGAGCGTTTTTATATCGTAACCTTCTCTATGATCCTGGGCGGAGCCATCGGAAATCTGATTGACCGGATTCATCTCGGTTATGTCATCGATTTTATCGACTTCCGTGTATGGCCGGTATTTAATATTGCCGACAGTGCGATTACCGTCGGCGCGGTCATCCTAGCAATCAAGTATATCCCCAGCAGGATAAAATAAGCGCTTTCAATCAGACTACGTAGTGACTACGTAGTCAAGTCAGGCGAAACATGTTTCCTATTATTTGCAGAGTCGGCCCTTTTACTGTTTATTCCTACGGCCTTATGCTGGCGGCGGCTGTTATTGTTTGTTTTCTGCTTTTGAGCCGTGACGCAAAAAAATCCGGGATGAACGTTGAAACCATTTCTGATTTTGTTTTTTGGATGGTCATCAGCGGGCTTGTCGGGGCGCGGGTATTTTTCATCCTCTTAAATCTTGATTTTTTCATCCATAACCCCGGTGAAATGATGATGATTCACAACGGGGGACTGGCATGGCAGGGGGGACTTCTTGCCGGCGGGGTTGTTGCCTTGGGGTATATGAAAAAAAAGAAACTCCCCTTTTTGGCAACAGCGGATGTTGTAGCTCCTTATCTTGCCCTGGGACAGGCGATCGGAAGGATCGGATGTTTCTTAAACGGATGCTGTTACGGCCGGGCGGTCGAGTGGGGTATTTATTTTCCTGTCCACGATGTCCGTCTGCATCCCACGCAGCTTTATGCAACAGCGCAATTGCTGCTTGTTTTTTTTATTTTAAAAGGATTTCAAAAAGTCTCAAAATCCTCTGGGCGTGTCCTGGCCCTTTATTTAATGTTAGCCTCGCTGCAAAGATTCATTAACGAATTCTTCCGTGCTGATCACACGGAAATCTTTTTGGGTTTGAGTCTCTTTCAGTTTGTCAGCATGGGCATCTTTGCTGCGGGACTTCTTCTTTTCGTGAGAATTAAATTAGGCTCGGCCTTGCGGCCTCGCAACTAATTTATGCCCGTGTAGAAATTTCTTTGAAATTTCTATACTACAAAATACAAGCAGGAAATTCATGCCGGAACATATCTTAACCGTTGACCCGCAAAACCGCGACCTGCGTCTCGATGTCTTTCTCGTTAAGAATATCGGGAATAGTCCGTCGAGGCGCTTGATTAAAGATCTCATTGACACCGGAGGGGTGCGGGTTAATGAAAAGCAGACCAAGGCGCATTACAAGGTTTGTGTCGCGGATAAAATTACTGTCCGGATCCCGGAGACCGATGAGACAGCACAGGACATCAAACCCGAGAATATTCCCCTTGATATTTTTTATGAAGACAAAATCCTTTTGGTGATCAACAAACCGGCAGGGATGATGGTGCATCCCGCCCGCGGGAAATTTTCAGGGACACTCGTCAATGCCTTGTTGTCCTACTGTGAGACGTTATCCGACATTGACACATCCCGTCCCGGTATCGTGCACCGGTTGGACAGAGAAACTTCCGGGTTAATGCTCGTTGCCAAGGATGACAAAACCCATCGCTTCCTGGCCCGTCAATTTAAAAAACACCGTATTAAAAAGTGTTATGGGGCTTTGGTCAAGGGAGATATTGAATTTGACGAAGGGGTGATTGATGTCCCGATCGGCCGCCATCCCCGGCATTGGGATAAAAGGGCTGTATTTTCCGATGCGTCAGCCGAATTGTCAGGGTGCAAGGAGGCTGAGACGCTTTACCGTGTGTTAAAGCGGTTTGACGGGCGCATGACGTGCGTTTCCCTTTTCCCGCAAAGCGGCCGGACCCATCAGCTGCGTGTTCATATGGCGCATCTCGGGCATCCTATTTTGGGAGATGCTAAATATGGCAGTAAAGATTCTTTTGGGCGCTTATGCCTGCACGCGCGGTCAATCGGATTTCAACACCCTGTGACAAGGCGGTTTGTCGAGTTTTCTTCACCGATGCCGCATGAATTCCTAAATGGTGCCTGAAAAAATGGAGGTCATTTTTTCGGACACCATTTACCTGTGAAGGCTTAAAAAATTCGCGGAAATTCCAGAACAGGTCTTTACTTCTTTCCTATTTGTTTTATAATAAATTTGAAATGAACAATTCCGGAAAAACCTTAACGATTTTTTTATCCGTCATCAGCGTCCTTTTTCTTTCCATCACCGCCATCGCTGTTTTTTTGCTCATGGAAGAGGCCGAATTGCGGGAAACCACGGAATATGAGTTAGAGCAGACAAGGATCACGGAGGCTAAACTTCAAACGGATTTCAAGGCATCTCAAAAAAAAGTTTTTCTGCTGGAGGAAAAAATAAAAGAAGCCGACGAGAGAAGTGAGAGCCTGATGGAGGATTTGGAATTGGAGCAGGGGTTAAGGGAAGAGGTGAAAAAAGAAAACCGCGAGTTACGCGAGGCCCGTGATGCTCTGGAAAAGGAAAATCAGGCCGCTGATGCCGCGCAACAAAAATTAAAGGGAAATCTTACGAAAGCGCAGCAGAAAAATTCTTCCCTGAAGGCACAGGTCGATGCCGCGTTAAGACAAAATCGGGGACTCGAACAACAATATCAAGAACTTCAGCAAAAGACAGCGTCTTTAGAGACATCTCTTTCTATTTCAAGGACAGAAGAAGTTGCCGCCTTAACGGATAGCAGAGAAATGGATGACGATTCTGTGGAATTGGAAAGGATTGTTATCAATCTGTTCGGAGAAAAAAAGGGTGCGATTATCAGTGTCGACAGGGAGACGAATTTTATTATTGTGGGTTTGGGCAAGGAAGACGGTGTTAAAGAGAACGCGGTTTTGTCAATATACCGTTCAAACCGCCACCTTGGGGATGTCAGGGTTTCCCGCGTCCTTTCCGGAATGTCTGCTGCTGATTTTATCCCTCCGTTAGAAAGTCGAGATGTCCGTAAGGACGATCAGGCCGTCATTAAAGTCTCTAAGAAATGATTTTAAAAGTAAAATCCGCCCGTTGTTTGAACGGGAGCGTGAATCTTCCCGCGTCCAAATCCTATTCCATCCGCGCCTTTCTCACAGCCGCCTGCGGCGGAACCTCACAGATCATCCGTCCTTCAGATTGTGATGACGCCAAAGTTGCCATAGCCGCGGCTAAATATCTCGGTGCAAAGATTGCCCTCCGGGTTTCCCTTTGGGGAAAGACAACGTGGACGGTGCAGGTTCCCAAAAATACAAAGGCAAAGACATTATCCCGTCCGTCTGTAAACGTCCGGGAATCAGGAACGGTTTTGCGTTTTCTCCTTCCGCTTTTATCGCTGTATCAACAAAAGATACGTATTATCGGCGAGGGGACATTAAAGGGGCGCCCCAATAGTCATTTAACACGGGTTTTACGCTCCCGCGGCGTTATGATCAAAGGAACAGGATCCGCGGAAAGCGTGCCCATTGATTTATCCGGCGGGCGGTTTAAAGGAGGCCGGATGGAAATCAACGGAACGTTAAGTTCGCAATTCATCTCCGCTTTATTGATGGCCGGCCCTGGGCTCGATGACGATACCCGGTTGATCATTAAGGGAAAAAGACCGGTTTCTTCGGATTACATCACCATGACGTGTCAGGTTCTTAAAAAAAGCGGTGTGAAGATTAACAAAGTGCACAACCGTTTATACACAATGGACGGCAGGCAGAAATTCAAGGGATTGAAAAA
Organism: uncultured bacterium; assembly: GCA_965371485.1. Classification (GTDB taxonomy): domain Bacteria; phylum Omnitrophota; class Gorgyraeia; order Zapsychrales; family JANLHA01; genus CBDUYP01. The sequence goes on along the minus strand of CBDUYP010000012.1, from coordinate 4,253 downwards.
CTTTCACGTTCCCTCGGATTACGGTCTGGCCGCGTTTTTATTGGCGGCAGGCGCTTTAACCGAATCAAGATTGGTTTTAAAAGGGCATTTGAAAGATGATCTGATCCAGGCCGACGGCAAGATCCTTGATTTCCTGCGCAGGATGGGGATTAAGTATAAAAAATCAGCAAGCGCGTTAAAGATTTGCGGACCTTCCCGGATAAAGGGCGGGAGTTTTTCTCTTAAAGATTGTCCGGATCTTGTACCCATCATGGCGGTCCTGGCCCTTTTTGCGAGAGGAAAAACGCGGCTGTATCATATCGGGCACGCGCGGGCCAAGGAAAGCGACCGCATCAGCGATTTACGCAGTGAACTGCTCAAGATCGGGGCCAATGTGAAGGAGAAGAGGGATGAATTGATTATTTATCCCGGGCAGAAATATAAAAACAATGTTTTATTAAATCCCCATCACGACCACCGCCTGGCCATGGCATTTTGTGTCTTAGGATTAAAGATCGGGGTCCGAGTCAAGAATATCGAATGCGTGAGCAAGTCCTACCCCGCGTTTGTCAAGGATATCCGCCGCATCGGCGCTGCAACTATCCGGGTATAACCTTTTCTTATTTATCGTAACCCTCACGGAGGAAAGAGTTTTCTTTCTAAAAACCGTTGACAGTGTTTTTCTTTTCATATAATATAATTTCTATTAGTTGTTATAAGTTGTGAAATCCGTAATGGTGCGGATTTTCTTTCAGGTAGAGAACTTTCCATGCTGCAGAAACTTTTTAGATACTTGCGTACTTTTCTGAATTACCTGTTGGGATTATTCTCCAATGATATGGGGATTGATCTGGGTACGTCCACGACCCTCGTCTATGTTAAAGGCGAGGGCGTTGTTCTTTGTGAACCTTCGGTGGTTGCCATTGAAAAGGACACCAATCGTGTGGTGGCTGTCGGGGACGAGGCCAAAAAAATGCTCGGACGCACTCCCGGGAATATCGTCGCGATCCGTCCCATGAAAGACGGGGTTATCTCTGACTTTGAGATAACCGAGGCGATGCTGAAATATTTCATCAAAAAGGTTCACAGCCGCAGGGTCCTTGTGCGGCCTGCCATGGTTATTGCCATTCCCTCGGGAATTACGGAAGTCGAAAAACGCGCTGTTAAAGATTCCGCGGAAAGGGCGCGTGCCCGCTCTGTTGATCTTATTGAGGAACCCAAGGCGGCGGCCGTCGGCGTGGGGCTTCCCGTTGAGGAGGCGGCCGGCAATATGATTATTGATATCGGCGGAGGAACCACGGAACTTGCCGTGATCTCCCTCGGGGGCCTTGTTTATGCCAAATCGATACGTATCGCTGGAGATGAGATGGATCAGGCGATTGTTGAATATCTGAAAAAAACGTACAATCTTATGGTCGGGGAACGTACGTCAGAGGAGATCAAGATCCGCATAGGTTCGGCCTATCCTCTGGAAGAGGAGTTGGTCATGGATGTGCGCGGGCGCGATCTCATCGCCGGATTACCCAAAACGATCACGGTCACATCCGAGGAGATCCGTGAAGCCCTTCAGGAAACGATTCAATCGATTGTGGATGCTTCCAAAATGACTTTGGAAAATACACCGCCTGAATTATCTTCCGACCTCATTGACCGCGGTATTGTCATGGCCGGCGGCGGGGCACTGTTGCGCAATCTTGACAAACGGATTGCCGAAGAGACCGGGCTGCCTGTTCATATTGCCGATGATCCTTTAACAGCCGTTGTCCTGGGGACAGGCCAGACATTAAATATGCCTGCCCGGTTGCGGAAAAGAATTATCGTGCCCATGAAATTGGATTTTTAGAGATTACCCTCGTGTGTCCGGAAAAAAAACAAAACTGCTGATTTATCTCCTCGTTTTCATCTGCGCCTTTCTTCTCCTTTTTATCCGCGGGAACCTTTTCACTCCCTTAAAGTTCGCGATCGTTAAAGTGACGGAATTTCCTGTCCGCCTGCTTTCTTCTCCTCTCCGCGAGGTGAAGAAAATCCTGTTTTATCACCGCATATTTGATGAATATGAGAAGTTTCGGGACGAGGCGAATACTTTAAAGGCGCGGTTGATCGGGATGGATGAGGTCTTGCGCGAGAATAACCGTTTAGAAAGATTATTGGATTTTAAACGGAAATTGATATTCTCGTCGGTCGCGACGAATATCGGAGGACGGGACCCTTCAAACTGGAATGCCGTTTTGATTGTTGACAGGGGAAAAAGAGACGGCATCGCTGTCGGCATGCCGGTCGTTAATGTCCTTGGTGTCGTCGGCAAGGTGGCCGAGGTCGGTCATAATAAGGCTAAAGTTATTCTTCTCAACGATCCGTCCTTCAGTGTGACGGCTCTCGTACAGCGCTCACGGGAGGTCGGTCTTGTTTCGGGGACGCTGCAGGGGATGTGCCGGATGCGTTATCTGTCCGAAAATGCCGATGTGCAAGTCGGAGACCAGATCATCACCTCGAAATTAAGCTCTTCCTTTCCCCAGGGATTGCTGATCGGAGAAGTGGTCACGGTACGCCGTGATGAGAAAAATGCGAGTGTCGATTGTATTGTTCAACCTGCCGTCTCTCTCTCTCAGCTTGAAGAAGTCCTGGTGATACAAAAATAACCATGCGACAAACCCTTGTCATTTTCCTTTTCGTGTTTGTCACCTTTTTGACAGAAAACGTCCTGTCGGAATTCTTCGGGTGGTGGCTTATTCCGCCATCGGCGAGGTTGACCCCTAATCTCCTGATTATCCTTGTTGTATTCTTTAATTCTTTTCGCGGCATACGGTATGGTCTTCTCACGGCCTTTCTGGCCGGTTTATTCAGAGACAGTTTCGGTGTCAATGTTTTCGGATTGAATATTGTTGCGTTTATGGCGTGCGCCTATCTGGCAAGTTTTATTAAAGTGTATATTCATCCCGCGGGATCAAACGCGGCACGGGTTTTAACGGTTTTTTTCATGAGTCTTATTTATGTCTGTATTCAATACGCGTTGCATGTGACGCTTGTCCTGCCATCGGCGGGGCAAATCTCCATTGATTTTGCCGAAATGTTTGTTTATATATTAATTCCCGAGGTTTTAACAACAACGATTGTGACGGTTGTTGTCTTTGAGAGATTCAAGCGATGCGCCTTAAAATTATTCGCCTAAGTATTTTTGTCCTGTTTTTTATCATTGCCCTGGACTTGTTTTACGTTCAGGTACTCCGGGGGCAGTATTTCTATAGTCTAAGCGTGAATAACCGTATCCGGGTTGTCCCTCTGCCCGGGGAGCGGGGGCGCATTAAGGACAGCAGAGGTGTTGTTTTAGCTTATAACCGGTTAGCCTTTAACGTGGCGATCATCCCGCAGGATATCAAGGACGCCGACGGGCTTTTTTCCTATTTAAGCCGTGTTTTAAAAGTCGGAGAAAAAGAATTGTTGCAGCGTTTTTTCCGGAAGAAGGTGACTCCGTTTTCACCTGTTCTTCTCGCGGAAGATATCAGCAAACATGTCGCGATGACAGTGGAGGAAAACAAATTCCGTTTCCCGGGATTATACATCCAGGAATCTTACCGGCGGCAATATCCGTTTAAAGACATCGGAGCCCATGTGTTGGGGCACGTCGGAAAGATCAGCCGGTCCAAAATCGAGAAATTGAAAGGTTATGGATATACGTATCAGAGTATCGTCGGGTATTCCGGCATAGAGGAGTATTATGATTCCTTCTTGAGGGGCAAGGAGGGGGGGGTGCAAATCGAGGTTAACAACCGCGGACAACAAGTCCGGTTGTTAAGTATCCGTGAAGCCGAAACAGGTCAGGACGTCCAGGTGACCATCGACCAGAAATTGCAGGGCATCGCGGCAGGAGTCCTGGATAAGACGCCGGGCACGATTATTATTATGGATTTGGATACCGGTGAGATCAGAGGTATGGTGAGCGCACCGTCTTACGATCCGAATATATTTATCGACAGTCAATTATGGCGCAAGGTGGGTTTGGTCTTTGCCGATACCTCTGCCCCTCTTCTAAACCGGGCCATTAAGGGGCTGTATCCGCCGGGTTCCGTTTTTAAGACCATTGTGTCTGTTGCCGGATTGATTTCAGGAAAGATTAAGACTGATACATCGTTTTTCTGCAAAGGCTCGTATAAGCTTGGGGCAAGGAGGTTTCGATGTGCCCATACCCACGGGGTACAGAATTTTATTGAGGCACTGCTTCATTCCTGCAATGTGTCTTTTTATAATGTGGGCCTGGAGTTGGGCCCTGACAGCAT
>CBDUYP010000011.1:0-13756 GCA_965371485.1 uncultured bacterium | reverse complement strand
GTCTGGAGCCGGGTGGAAGATTTCGGGTCAGGCAACTTTAAATCCGGCGCCGGATTGGGGTTGCGGATAAAAACTCCGATCGGTCCGGTCAATCTGGATTATGGTTATCCTTTGAACGATGAGCCCGGCGAAGAAGAACGGTCAGGGAAGTTTTATTTCAGCGTAAGCCGGGGATTCTAATTTCTTAACAATGAGGAGGTTTGACGTGAAGAGTTTAAGAATGGTCATTGTGTCGTTTGTGTGTATTTTTTTGATGACGGTTGCTGCCGGCGCGCAGGACGGCGCCGGGAAGAAAGCCGGTTTTCTGGATTTAAGCAAAGTGTTTGATAAATATGAAAAAACCAGGGAATATGACTCTGCTTTGGAGGGAAAGCATAAAGCCTACGAGACAAAGCGTAACGCGAAGATTGATAAATTAAAAGAGGTGCAGGGGAAATTGGCTCTTCTCAAAGAAGAAGAGAAGGCGGCTGTCGAGAGGGAACTCGAGCAGTTGACATCAGACCTGCGGGATTTTGACCAGGCCCAGAAAACGGACTTGACAAAACAACGCGATGAGCAGCTCCGGGAAATCTTGCTGGAAATCGAGAAGGTGGTCAGTGATTTTGCAAAGAAGGAAAAATACGATTTGATTCTCAATGACCGTGTCCTCATTTACGGGAATGAAACCTTCGATGTCACGGATAAAATTCTCAATATCCTGAATGAAAAGTACAACAAAAAATGAGACGGTGTGAGGTAAAAAATATAGGGATGTTTCATGCGGAAAACTTTAGGAGCCATTGCAAAACTGATTGAGGGAGAGGTTGTCGGCGATAAGGATATTGTCATTACAGGTTTATCGGGAATTAAGGAAGCGAAAGAGGGCGACTTAACCTTTGTCGCCGATTCAAAATATTGTTCCCTCATTGCCAAGACCACGGCCTCTGCCATCATTACCCCGCGTGATATGAAAGTTGCGGACTTTCCTGTTATCCTCACGGATGATCCTTCCCTGGCGTTTTCCAAAATTGCGTTATCCGTTGTTGAAGACAACACACACCGGTTTGAAGGGATTCATGAGACAGCCGTGATTGCCGGGGATGCCTGTATCGGTCAGGATGTCAGCATCGGTCCTTACACAGTCGTTGAAAGCGGGGCAAGGATAGGGGATCATACTGTTATTTATGGCGGCTGTTTTATCGGACATCATACGACCATCGGGGAAAGGTGTCTTTTCTATCCGAATGTTTCCTTGCGCGAAAGGATTGCCGTCGGAAACCGGGTGATGATTCATAGCGGAACGGTCATCGGGTGCGATGGTTTCGGATTTGTTAATATTAAAGGGGTGAAGGAGAAAATTCCCCAGATCGGAACGGTTGAAATTGGGGACAACGTCGAGATAGGGGCGAATGTTACCATTGACCGGGCGCGGTTTGACAAGACGGTTGTCGGACAGGGGACCAAAATAGATAATCTGGTGCAGATAGCCCATAATGTGAAGATCGGGAAACATTGCGTTATTTGCGCGCAGGTCGGGATTTCGGGAAGCACCACACTTGAGGACAATGTCACATTAGCGGGCCAAGTGGGCCTTGCCGGACATCTCACGATAGGAGAAGGTGCTGTTGTGGCCTCCGGCTCCGGTGTCCCGGGTTCTATCCCCCCGGGCGAAACATATTGGGGATTTCCCGCCAAACCTCACCGTCATGCCAAACGTGTCAATGCCTGTGTCCAGAGGCTCCCGCAATATGTCAAGACGATTCAGGAATTAAAAAAGAAGGTCGAATCGTTAGAATCAAAGTAATCAAGCAATAAAAGGAATAAATATGTTTCCGTAGCGAGTTCCGCAACCACCCCGCTACTTAATATTTTTGGAGAAGCGGGGTTGCGTGAGGACATGTTTGAGCGAAGGGAACATATTTATTCCTTTTAAGTAAGAAAAGAATGTGCATGATGTCTGAAAAACAAAAAACAATTCAAAAAGAGTTGTCCTTAACCGGGATAGGCCTGCATAGTGGTGTGGAGGTGACGATTTGTTTGAAGCCGGCGGACGACAATGCGGGAATAAGTTTTAAGAGAGTTGATTTGCCCGGGAGCCCGGTGATTCAGGCAACCCCTGAAAATATCCTGATAGGAGAAGGCCCGCCCCGCTGTACTTCCATCGGTCGTGAAAATGTCGTGGTCCATACCGTCGAGCATCTTCTGGGCGCTTTATTCGGTCTGGGAATTGATAATATGCTTATTGAAATCAACGGCAATGAATTGCCCGGCCTGGATGGAAGCGGTATCGCGTTTCTTGAGGCTGTTAAAAAAGCAGGGGTCATTGACCAAAAAGCGCAGAAAGAGTACATCGACATAAAAGAGTCCATTGAAGTGAATCATAACGGCGCCTCCATTCTTATTGTTCCGGATAAGGAATTCAAGATTTCGTATGCTTTGAATTATCAGCATTCTTTTCTGCACTCGCAGTTTTTCAGCACCACGATCAACAGGGAAACTTTTGAAAGAGATATCGCGCCCTCCCGGACATTCTGCTTGGAGGAAGAGGCCAAAGAACTTCGTGCCAATGGATTGGGGAAAGGCGCGAATTATGAGAATACCCTGATCGTCTCAGATAATGGCGTGATACAAAATGATGTGAGGTTTCCCAATGAGTTTGCCAGACATAAAGTTCTGGATTTTATCGGAGACCTCTCTTTATTGGGGAAACCTCTGCGGGGGCATGTTTTTGCCGTCAGGAGCGGGCATAGTCTGAATATTGAATTATTAAAAAAGATATTTAAACAGGAACAAGAGTACAAAAAGAAGGGTTTTATTCCGGATTACAATTTTGGCACACATCAGGAACTCGACATTCAGCAGATCATGAAGATATTGCCGCATCGCTATCCTTTTCTTTTGGTGGACCGCATTGTTCATCTGGAAAAGGGAAAAAAGGTGGTCGGCATTAAGAATGTTACCGGTAATGAAATCTTTTTTCAGGGTCATTTCCCATCCCGGCCGGTCATGCCGGGTGTCTTGATGGTCGAGGCCATCGCTCAGACAGGGGGGGTCCTTATTCTAACGAATGAGGCGCACCACGGTAAAGTCGCCCTTTTTATGGCTGCTGAGAATGTTAAATTCCGCAAGGTCGTTGAACCAGGGGCGCAATTGGTTTTTGAGGTTGAACTCGTAAGGGACAGGGCCAGAACAGCGTTAATCCGCGGACAGGCAAAAGTGGACGGCGAGGTTGTTGCCGAGGCAGATATTTTGTTTTCATTTACGGATGTTTCTTTCTTAGATTGATACGGGGTAGAGGCGCAAAGCTTTGCGTCTCTACGAAAAATATGAATATTCACAAAACAGCATTAATCCACCCCAAGGCCAAATTGGCCCAAGGGGTTGTGGTGGGTCCGTATTCTATTGTCGGACATGATGTCACGATCAATGAAAACGTCAAGATCGCCAGCCACTGTGTCATTGAAGGCAAGACGACCATCGGCAAAGAGTGCCAGCTTTTTTCAGGGGCTGTTATCGGCAGTGTGCCGCAGGATAAGAAACATAGCGGTGATGAGGACGTTTCTCTCATCATCGGAGAAAATAATATTATCCGCGAATATGTGACCATGAATCCCGGGACGCCCGGGGGCGGACGGAAAACCGTCGTAGGGAACCATAATCTTTTTATGGCTTATTCTCACGTCGCACATGATTGTGTGATTGCTAACCATTGCGTCATGGCCAATGCCGGAACATTGGCAGGGCATGTGACGCTTGAGGACAATGCGGTGGTGGGAGGCTTGACTGCCGTGCATCAGTTTGTCCGCCTGGGCCGGCTGTCGATTGTCGGAGGATGTTCCAAAGTGGTCCAGGATATTCCTCCGTTTTCCATGTGTGACGGGCATCCTGCTAAAGTTTACAACCTGAATTTGATCGGTTTAAAACGGGCCAAGATTCCTCTGCCAACCATCAAACTTTTAAAACAATCCTTTAAACTTCTTTTTCATTCCGGTTTGACCAGGACACATGCCATTGAGAGAGTGGAGAAGGAAGTGACATCGTCCGGGGAAGTGGATCACCTCATTGCTTTCGCAAAGACGACGAAACGGGGATTGTGCAGCTAAATTAGTTGCGAGCGGAGCGAGCCTAATTTATGTCGTCCCAAATCCATACCATCGGAGTTATTGCCGGTAACGGAAAATTCCCGTTCCTTCTTGCCAGGGCAGCCAAGTGTCAGGGCATGAAAGTCGTTGCCGCCGGGATACGGGGAGACACCTCCTTCCTTTTAAGACTATTCGTCGACAAATTATCGTGGTTTAAAGTCGGAGAGATGGGAAAACTTCTTGCCTTTTTTAAAGAAGAAGGTATCCGGCATATTATTATGGCCGGACAGGTCAATCCTGAGAATTTGTTTAAAGGGGTGGAATTAGACGGAGAGTTTCAGGATCTCGTTGATGCTCTTAAGGATCGAAAGGCGGATACGATCTTCTCGGCTGTCGCCGGAAAACTTAAAGAACGCGGCATGGAGCTTTTGGATTCCACTTTTTTATTGAAAGACAACATGTCCCCCAAAGGAACATTGACCAAAAGAGGCCCGGGTCTTGACGAGTTGGCAGACATCGCGTTTGGCAGAGATATTGCCAAATCCATGGGCGGCTTAGACGTGGGGCAAACGGTTGTTGTTAAGGAAAAAGCGATTGTTGCCATTGAGGCCATGGAGGGGACAGACCAATGCCTTTTAAGAGGAGGCCGGATCGCCCGTCAGGGAGCAGTGATCGTGAAAATGAGCAAACCGAAACAAGATCAAAGATTTGATGTCCCTGTCATCGGCCCCAAAACGATCAGGATGATGATGAAATACCGCTGTGCGTGTCTCGCCATTGAAGCCGGCAAGACCTTAATTATTGACCGAAAAACCTGCGTCACCCTCGCCAATAAATCCAATATCTGCATCGTCGCCGCGTAGGGGCGAATAATTATTCGCCCCTACTGATTTGTAAAATCTCCTCCCATTGACACCCCACAGCTTTTTCTATATAATCTTCCTATTATTAATATCTATATTCCACCCGAGAGGATAAGGTTTTATGGACGCCGAAGAGATAAAGAGTATCAGGATCGGTAAATTGGATCATCTTCTTGCCAAGGGACTTTCGCCTTATGGCGGGCGGTTTGAGTGTTCTCATAATATTGCGCAGGTTTTGGCATGTTTCCCGTCGCTTGATGAAAAAGGCGAAGATAAAGAGGTTACCCTGGCCGGGCGCATCATGGCAAACCGCAAACACGGCAAGGTCCTGTTTGTCGACCTGCAGGACCAGACAGGAAAGATGCAGTTATTTATCAAAGCGGATAATGTGGGGGCTGACTTATTTGAGGTCGTCGGGGAACTTGATATCGGTGACATTGTCGGCGTTAAGGGGGTTCTCTTTAAAACCAGAACAGGACAGGAAAGTGTCCGGGTATCTCATCTGACACCTCTGACAAAATCGTTGATGTCCCTGCCGGAGAAGTGGCACGGCCTTAAAGATACGGAGACCCGCTACCGTCAGCGTTATATTGACTTGATTGTGAACAATCCTGTCAGAGAGCTCTTTATCAAAAGAAGCAGGATCATCTCTTTTATCCGGACATTCCTGGACCAGCGGGGATTTTTAGAAGTGGAAACGCCCATGCTCCAGCCCATGGCCGGCGGAGCGCGCGGAAGGCCTTTTAAAAGCAAACACAATACCTATGATATGGACGTTTACCTGCGGATCGCGCCGGAATTGTATTTAAAACGGCTTCTCGTCGGAGGATTGGAAAGGGTGTATGAGATTAACCGCAATTTCCGCAATGAGGGGATCTCCACGCGGCATAATCCGGAATTTACCATGCTGGAAGTTTATCAATCTTACGCTGATTTTGAGGATATGATGACATTAACGGAAGAGATGATCAGCGCCGTGGTTAAAGAACTTCACGGCTCTTTTTGTGTGACCTATCAGGGGCAGACCATTGATTTTACCCCGCCCTGGACCAGGCGGTCCTTTGCCGCGGTTGTGAAAGAGAAATTTGACATTGATCCTGACGATGATGCCAAAACCATGTTGCAAAAGGTTAAGGCGGTTAAGGGCGACAAGATTAAAATCGACTCTTTAACGCGCTCTTCGGTCATGAAGATTGCTGAAGATCTCATCGAGGAAAGCGAAGATAAGAATCCGGTCTTCTTTACGGATTACTTTACATTTCTTTGTCCCTTAGCCAAAACAGTTCCCGGCAATCCGGCTATTTCCCAGCGGTTCGAATGTTTTATCGGCGGACTGGAAGTGGGGAATGCCTACTCAGAGTTAAATGACCCGCAGGAACAAAAGAAGCGGCTCCTTGCGGATCTTCAGGATGATACCGAAACGGGTTTGCGGGCCATTGACGAGGATTTTATCCATGCCCTGGAATACGGCATGCCTCCGGCCGGGGGTTTGGGGATCGGCGTTGACCGGCTGGTGATGCTCTTAACCGATGCTCCGTCGATCAGGGACGTGATCCTGTTTCCCCTTCTAAAACCACAGGCAAAAGAATGAACTACGAAAACTGGATCGGTTATCGTTATCTGAGGGCAAGCCTCAGGGACGGCGGGACAGAGAAGGGAAAATTCTTATCCTTTCTCCATTTTGTTTCTGTAGCCGGTGTGGCAATTGGAGTGATGGCCTTGATCATTGTCATCGGAGTTATGACCGGATTCGGTAATAATCTGCGGGATAAGATTATCGGGACAACGCCTCACGTGGTGGTTGAGAAAGAGAGTGGTATCCGTGATTACGGGGATCTTCAGGACACGCTGGCCGGCATTGAGGGGGTTATGGCCTCGTCGGCTTATATTCAGGGTAATGTTTTTTTGGAGGACAACGGCCACGCGATCGGGCAGATGGTCCGGGGAATTCTCCCTGAGACGGAAGAAAACGTCACCAAAGTCAGGGAATATTTGGTTAAAGGCAGCATCGGGGATTTAAACGGTAACGGAATTATTATCGGCAGTGAATTGGCCCGGTATTTCGGTTATGCTTTGGGCGATCAGGTCACATTGATCTCCCCGGGTTCAGGCATGGAGGGGCGGGGATGGCGATATCAATTAACGGTCGTCGGAATATTTAATACCGGGATGGTGGATTATGATACAAACCTGGCGCTGGTGAATTTGAAGAAGGCGCAGGAGATTTTCGGTTTACCTCAAGACAGGGTAACGGGCATCGGGGTCAAGATTGAAGACCCTTATCAAGCCGGGGCAATGAAGAATGAAATCCACAAGGCCCTCGGATATCGTTTCTTAGTGAAAACATGGATTGACGCTAACCGCAATCTTTTCGAGGCCTTGTTCCTCGAGAAATGGGGATTATTTATTATTCTAACCCTGATGGTCATTGTGGCTTCGTTTAATATCGTGAGCACTCTTATGGTTATGGTCACCAGCAAGATTCATGATATCGGTATTTTAAAATCCTTCGGTGTCACGCAAAGGTCGATCCGCAGGATATTTACAAAACAGGGAGTGTTTATCGGACTCGTGGGGACTTTTTGGGGTTTGGTTTTCGGTGTGGGAATAAGTTATATTTTAAAGACATACGTGAAGGTTCCCCAGGAGATCTATTCGATTGACCGGGTTCCTGTTGATTTACAGTTTCTTGACATCCTGATTATTGTGTCTGCGGCCATGATTATCAGTTTTCTCGCATCCATTTATCCGGCAGCAAAGGCAGCGGGCCTGCAGCCGGTGGATGCCCTGCGATATGAGTAATTTTTGTACCAAAATCTTTAAAATTGTGTAAAATAAATGCTTGAAGCACAGAATGTTCACAAAATCTATAAGCAGGCCCCGAATCAACTGCATGTTTTAAAGGGGATTCATCTGAAAATTGAAGAGGCGGATGTTCTTACTGTGGTGGGTCCGTCAGGCGCCGGGAAATCAACGTTGTTACACATTCTCGGGGGGTTAGATAAACCCACCGAAGGACAGATTGTCTTTGACAACCGGGACATTTACCGGATGAATGACAAACAGAGGGCAAAGATACGGAATCAGGACATCGGATTTATTTTTCAATTTTATCATTTGCTGCCTGAATTTACGGCATTGGAAAATGTTATTCTGCCGGCTCTTGTTCATGAAAAGGGCGGGGATATGAAATCCGTGACAGCCAAGGGATCGCGTTTACTTGAGCGTGTCGGTTTAAAAGAACGCGCAAGCCATAAACCCAATCAACTTTCCGGCGGAGAGCAGCAAAGAGTGGCTATCGCGCGCGCATTGGTTAATGACCCCAGGATTATTTTTTGTGATGAGCCGACGGGTAATCTGGATTCCCAGAGCGGACAGGGGATCATTGATTTATTAATGGAATTGAATGCCAAGAATAACCAGACGATTGTCTTTGTGACGCATGATGAAAATATCGCGCGGCGTTCTCACAAAATTGTTCATATGAAAGACGGCATACTTACTGCTTAAAGATGCTGGAAGGGTACATACAATGAAGATTTATCTTAACGGAAAGTTTGTTGATAAGAAGGATGCGGTGGTCTCGGTGTTTGACCACGGTTTTCTCTATGGAGACGGGGCGTTTGAGGGAATCCGTTCGTATCAGCGGTTGGTGTTTAAGCTCAAGGAGCATATAGACCGGTTGTATGAAACGACCCATACCCTGATGATCACGATCCCTTTGAAAAAAGAGGAGATGATCCAAGCGGTTGTGGATACTCTGAAAGAAAACGGATTGGACGATGCGTATATCCGTGTTATTGTGACCCGGGGAGAAGGGGATTTGGGGCTTGATCCTCAGAAATGTTTGGGTACCCCCGGGATTATTATCATTGCGGATAAGATTACGCTTTATCCCGAGGCTCTTTACGAAAAAGGATTGGAAATCATTACCGTTGCGACGGTGAGAAATCATCCTGAGGCGGTTAATCCGCAGTTAAAATCATTGAATTATCTGAATAATATCCTGGCGAAGATCGAGGCAAATACCTCCGGTTTTTCTGAGGCGATTATGCTGGATGCTCATGGCTTTGTGGCAGAATGTACGGGGGACAATATTTTTATTGTTAAGAAAGGATTGCTTGCTACACCTTCCCATGGCCTGCTCCGGGGGATTACGCGGGGTACGGTTTTAGAGTTAGCAAGAAAGCACAAGATTGAGACCCATGAGGGGCAGATGACACGGCATGAGATTTATAATGCGGATGAATGTTTCTTAACCGGCACCGCGGCCGAGATTATTCCCGTGGTGAAGGTTGACGGGCGCATGATCGCCGGCGGTAAACCCGGAGAAGTCACCCGGAAGATAATGCAGGCCTTTAGAACCGCGACAGGCAAGGACGGGGTCAAGTACTGATGCAATGTAATTTTTGTGAAAAAAAGAAGGCAACGGTTCATTTAACCGAGATCGTGGACGACCAGATGTCAGAAATGCATCTGTGCGAGGAATGCGCGCGTGAAAAAAGCGTGCAGATGGAGCAGCAATTCGGGCTGTCTGATCTTTTGGCGGGCCTGGCGGATTTCGGCAAGCAGGTCAAAGATTATGAACAGGTGAAACTGGAATGTTCCAGTTGTCATATGGAATACAAGGACTTTAAGAAATTCGGCCGGTTGGGATGCAGCGAATGCTACACGTCATTTTCAACTCATCTGGCAACACTGCTTAAGAGAATTCACGGATCCAATCACCATTTCGGGAAATCTCCGACAAGGGTGTCCCCCGCGCAGAAAAAGAAAACCGAGGTTTTCGGGGATTTGAAAATTCAATTACAGCGGGCTATTCAAAATGAAGATTTTGAAAAAGCGGCCCAGTTGCGGGATAAGCTCCGGGAAATGGAAAAGCAGGAATAAAATAAGCGCTTCGCGCATCTATTTTATGCACGTGTCGAAATTTCCACCTTTGGTGAAAATTTCGATACTATAATCATAAGGAATAAGCGATAATGCAATTGGATGATCTTATTAATCATACCGGGGAATGGTTAAGGGGAACGGGTGACTCGGCCAAGATTGTTATGTCGTCCCGTATCCGGCTTGCCCGCAATTTGGCAAAGGTTCCGTTTCCTAACAGGGCAACCAAAAAGGAATTGGTGCACGTGCTGCAGGCGGTCGAGGACGCTATCGGGGCGGTGGATTATTTCAAGTCTTCCAGCGCTTTCAAGATGAACGAACTTGACAATATTGACAAACAATTTCTGGTGGAGCGGCATCTTATGAGTCATGAACATTCCGCTAACACCGAGGGGAAGGCTCTCATTGTCTCACCGGAAGAGATCTTATCGGTGATGGTTAACGAAGAAGATCATTTGAGGATTCAGGTGATGCAATCCGGGCTTGATTTGGACGAGACGTGGAAAATTATTAATACCATCGATGATAATTTGTCCAAAAGGCTGGATTTCGCGTACGCGTCTCCGTGGGGGTATTTAACGTCCTGTCCGACCAATACGGGAACGGCCATGCGCGGTTCTGTGATGCTTCATTTGCCGGCTTTGGTCATGACAAAACAGATTAATAAAGTTTTAACGGCGATCTCAAAATTAAGTTTTGCCTCGCGCGGATTTTACGGTGAGGGCACACAGGCCAGAGGCAACTTTTATCAAATATCAAACCAGGTCTCGTTGGGGCACAGGGAAGAAGAAATCATTCAGAATATTAACGGTTTGATCCGTCAGATTATCGAACAGGAGGAGCAGGCCCGGCAGGCTTTAATCGTACAAAATAAACCGATGCTGGAAGATAAAATTTACCGGTCGTTTGGGATATTGAAGAATGCTTATATCATCTCAAGCCAGGAGACGATTGAACTTTTGTCAATGGTACGGTTGGGGATTGATTTGGGTATTATCAAAGAGATGGATCGTCTTGTCATTAATGAATTGTTTATTATGATTCAGCCGGCCCATCTGCAGAAGATCGAGGGAAAAAGATTATCTGCTTCCGCTCGGGATACAAAAAGGGCTAGCGTCATAAGAGAAAAATTAGGGGGGAAATAAATGTTTAATAGATTCACGGAAAGAGCCAGAAAAGTTATTGTTTACGCCAAGGAAGAGGCGAGGCGGTTTAATCACGATTATATCGGCACAGAGCATCTTCTTTTAGGGCTCATCAAGGAAGGAGAAGGGGTGGCTGCGGCTGTCTTGCAGAAATTAGGTTTGGATCTGGAGACCATCCGCATTGAAGTTGAAAAGCTCGTCCAGCCCGGTCCGCAAACGCAGGTGTTGGGAGATATTCCCTTTACCCCGCGCTCCAAAAAGGCTTTGGAGCTTTCCGCCGAGGAAGCGCGCGCTTTGGGCCATAATTATATCGGGACAGAGCATCTTCTTTTGGGTCTGGTTAAAGAAGGCGAAGGCATGGCTTCCCGGGTGCTTCTTAACCTGGGATTGGATTTGAGCAAATTGCGTAATGAGGTGATGGAACTTTTAGGCTCCGGCATTCCCGGATTTGGAGCGCAGGAACCGGTCAAAACAGGAAAAACACCGGCGATTGATGCGTACGGACGCAACCTGAACAAGTTAGCCAAAGACAACAAGCTTGACCCTGTTATCGGACGGGCAAATGAGATTGAACGTATCGTGCAGATTTTAAGCCGGAGAACAAAGAATAATCCTGTCCTCCTCGGTGAGGCAGGTGTCGGAAAGACAGCTATTGTTGAAGGACTGGCCCAGCTTATCGTGGAAGGGGATGTCCCTGAGCTTTTGCGGGATAAAAGTATTATCGTTCTGGACTTGGCGCTTATGATTGCCGGGACAAAATACCGGGGGCAGTTTGAAGAGCGTATTAAAGCGATTATGGATGAGATCAAGCGCTCGGGAAAGATTATCCTTTTTGTTGATGAATTGCATACGCTCGTTGGTGCCGGCGCAGCAGAAGGCGCGATCGACGCGGCGAACATTTTAAAACCGGCCTTGGCCAGAGGTGAGATTCAATGCATCGGAGCCACCACCCTGGATGAATACCGCAAGCATATTGAAAAGGATGCGGCCTTGGAGCGGCGTTTCCAGACGATTATGGTTGACCCTCCTTCTGTGGAAGAGGCGATTCAGATCCTGAAAGGATTACAGGATAAATATGAGGCGCACCATCGCGTTAAATTTTCCGACGAGGCCTTAGAGGCGGCTGTTAAATTGTCCGAGCGCTATATTTCAGGAAGGGCATTGCCGGATAAGGCCGTTGACATCTTAGACGAGGCAGGCGCGCGTTTCCGCATCAAAGCCATGAAGGTACCCAAGGAGATAAAAGAGCTGGAAGACAAGATTGAACAATTCAAGAAAGAGAAAGAAGCCTATATCAAGAGTCAGGACTTTGAAAAAGCGGCCCATATGCGTGACGAAGAGAGATCCGTGCGTGATCATTTGGAGAAAATGCGTAATGAGTGGACGCAGAAAAGGGATGATGTCACGAAAACCTTAGGGGAGGACGACATCGCCAAGGTCGTTTCCCAGTGGACCAAAATTCCTCTTATTCGATTGGAACAGAAGGAAAGCGAAAAATTACTTAAAATGGAGGAACATATCCGAAAGGTCGTTGTCGGGCAGGAGGAGGCCCTCGGGGTCATTGCCAAGGCTGTCCGGCGGTCGCGCGCAGGGATTAAGGATCCCAAGAGGCCCATCGGTTCATTTGTTTTTCTTGGGCCCACCGGGGTCGGAAAGACATTGCTGGCACAGGCATTGACGGAATTTATGTTCGGCGACAGAGATGCCTTGATTCAAATCGACATGTCTGAGTATATGGATAAATTTAATGTTTCCCGTTTGATCGGGGCGCCGCCGGGTTATGTGGGATATGAAGAAGGCGGGCAATTGACCGAGAAGGTCAGGCGCAAGCCTTATTCGGTTGTGCTTTTGGATGAGATTGAAAAGGCGCATCCGGATGTGTTTAATCTGCTTTTGCAGGTTTTTGAAGAAGGGCGTTTAACCGACAGTCTCGGGCGCAAGGTGGATTTCCGTAATACCATTATCTTTATGACTTCCAACGTGGGCGCGGATATGCTGCGTTCCAGAGGGTCACTGGGGTTTGCCTCTAAAGACGAAAGTGCGACGTATACCGATATGAAGGAACGTTTATTGGAAGAGGTTAAAAAGGTCTTTAAACCGGAATTTTTAAACCGGATCGATGATATTATTGTCTTTCAATCTTTGACCAAGGATGACCTTGTTAAAATTGTCGACATAGAGCTCAAGGACGTTGCGAAACGGTTGAAAGACAAAGAGATTGAGATTGAGATGTCACAGGAGGCTCTTGCTTTTTTTGTGGAAAAAGGATTTGATCCCGTCTTTGGCGCCAGACCTTTAAAGAGAACCATACAGCGCTTCCTGGAAGATCCCCTTGCCGAGGAAATCATTTCCGGCCAATATAAAGAAGGCAGCAAAATTAAGGTCCTTCGCGAAAAAGACACTCTCGTCTTTAAATAATGAGTTTATTCACTGATGTTTCGGAAAATATTTCTTCTTTTTTGTATCTTGTGGGCACTCTCCTTACGGTTTTCTGAGGCCGAAACTCTTTTCCCTTTTAAAGGCGGGATCGAGTTTCCGCAAAAGAAAATTTTCTTCACGATCAACCCCGAAGGTAAAAATCCTTTGTCTGTCAAAATTGCACGACAGCAGGAAAATCTGTATCAGGTTGACGTTACCATTGATCATTTAAAGACATCCTTTTTTGATGATATATCCACGGTGGTAGAAGGCATCATCGAGGTCATTAAAGAGGAGAATAATACGGTGCGGGCATTGAGCGGGAAGATTCGCAGTAAGTATACCCTGATCAATTATAAACCCGTTGCGGAATCCTTCG
>CBDUYP010000010.1:0-13844 GCA_965371485.1 uncultured bacterium | reverse complement strand
GACTTCACGTCCTTCATCCCAACTCCTTACGGGGCATCTCACTTGTCGGAAAAAACAAAAGAGACCCTGGACAATGACACCCAGGACATCCTGCAAACCTGCCTCAGGGATGTTGAAAACATTGTCACGGACAAATGGGAAGCGG
The DNA here is from genome assembly GCA_965371485.1 of uncultured bacterium. Lineage (GTDB taxonomy): Bacteria > Omnitrophota > Gorgyraeia > Zapsychrales > JANLHA01 > CBDUYP01. The sequence continues at coordinate 13,699 of CBDUYP010000010.1, read as the reverse complement.
TTGAATATTTCGCCCAGGAGCTTTACAAAAAAGAAGAATTGGAATACGACGAAGTGGAAGCCATTTTTAATAAATTTAATCTTCAGCCAGCATCCCGCCCGGAACAAAATACCTAAAATGCAACTTTCACGCCCCGCCATCCTGTTGTTGATGTGTTTCATTTTACCGGCCATGGGAGGATGTTCAAAGCCGCCGACGCCTCCGGTCACATTGACACAAGCGCATGAAAAATTCCTCAAACTTTTAGATGAAGAATACGAACTCGACGTGGTCACCCGCGCTCTAAACAATACCATGTGGATTTACCTGCCCATGGAGGAAGATCTTTTTAATTTCAAAGCGAGTCAAGAAGGCGCCAAATACGCCACCGAAGCGACAAAGACCCATGCGGTTAATTTTGTGGACGGACAATTTGAAGACCATGTCTTTAAAATACAATTTGACATTACCCCGTCTAAAAAATACGCGAAGACCTTCGGGTACAGCACAGGATATTCCAAACCCTATTCCGCCAAACAGAGAAAAATCCTTACGGCCTTGTCCCGTTCCTACTTTGAGGTCGAAGAGAACAGCAGAGACAACAAGGTTCCTGATTTTTTTGTCATGGTTATTGCCGACATTACAAAAGGAATCGAGACAAAGATGCTTTTTCATTTCAAAGATTTAAAACGCGGCATGCTGGACCCTTCCTTTTACGAAGAGTACACCCGCAGGATCGTGGTCGAGGACACAACAGGACACACCGACATCATCGGCGACAGGGCGGGAAAGCATCTTGATTTTGAGGAGATCACCTGGCCTTTGTTTTTAACCAAACAAATCCTCTACCGCATCCGCGTCAAATACCAACGAAGCAATTTCCCTCCCTCAGAAAACACCGCAGAGGAACTTCTTAAAATCGCGGCCAAGACACTTGAGGCTTACGATTTCACAGATTTCCGGTCCGTTGAATTACACAATCTGGACAATGACACGGTCAATACGGTGAGTAAATCAGAATTAGAGAAGTTCAAAACCGAAGAACAACCCTCCCAAGGCAAACTCCACACCATAAAATTCGTCTACTAATCTCATATTTTGCTACTCGTAGCAAAATATGAGATTAAAAAAAATCGCATCCACTACGTAGTGACTACGTAGTCATCACCTTGCGGCCTTTGACCTTCAGCTTGCCTTCGGCAAACAGGGCGATGGCTTTGGGGTAGAGATGATGTTCGACCTTGTGGATTTTGGCTTCCAGGCTTTCGAGGGTGTCGTCTTTGTCAACGGCGACAGATTCCTGCAGAATAATAGGACCGTGGTCCATCTTGTCGTCAACAAAATGGATCGTTACACCCGTTGTCTTGACCCCGTAGGTCAGGGCGTCTTTAATGCCGCGCAGCCCTTTAAAAGACGGCAATAAAGAAGGGTGGACGTTAAGGATTTTTCTGTGATAATTTTTTATGAAGAAAGCGGTCAACAGCCGCATGTATCCGGCAAGGACAATAAAATCAACCTTTTCCTCCTTAAGATGAATAACGATATCCCTGTCAACACTCTGTTTATTCGTGTAATCCTTACGGTCAATAACAAGCGTCTTGATCCCGGCCTTCTTAGCCCGCTCAAGTCCGTAAGCGGCCTTAGAGCTCGACACAACAAGAACCGGTTCAGCCTTAATATCACCCCGCCCGACAGCATCAATAATCGCCTGCAAATTGGACCCATTCCCTGAAATAAAAACAGCAAATTTCATAAATAATTGTACCCCTACACTATTTTAAGATTGCTCTCATTGCGATACCGGATTAATCCGGCAATGCCCACAACCGTAAATATCGCGCCCACTCCCGCCAAAATCCAAAAACGGGAAATGTATTCGGAAAGGAAAGAACTCACCAGCATCGCCGTAAGAAACGCGAAATGGATAACGATCTCAAGGGCACTGAAAACCTTTCCCCTCATTTTCTCGTCGCTGACAAGCTGAACAACCGTGTTGGATGTAATAAAAATAGGTCCTGTCACCAGTCCGAGAATCAAAGAAATCCCCGCTGCCAGAAAAATACTGGGATACCGGTTCACGACCAGGGCGAACGTGACCAGCATCACCCCTCCAAAAATCAGGCAAAAAAACATCGTCTTGTACCAAAGAAACCTCTTCCCCCATTTCCCATGGGCAACAACTCCGAGGAACAGGCCGATCCCGAGAAAAATAGCCAGGACACTTAAATCCTTTGTCACACTTTGAAATGTCTGTTGAATAAAAATGATAATAACGACATAAATGGCCCCGGCCGCTGCCAGCAAAATGAACAACATGTTAATGACAAACCGGATCTCTTTATTTCGGACCAAATACTGAAGTCCCTCCTTGATTTCCGCGAGCAGAGATTTTTCGATCTTCAGGATATCCTTTCCTGTCTTGACAACCTTAGCCTTGTCCAGATGAAGATGAAAGTCCCTGCGGATAGACATGATGAGCATCCCGGAGACAAAAAACGTCGCCGCATCCCAAAAAAATCCCATCCGCGCCCCCTGCATCTCGACGATAAAACCACCTAAGGCACAACCCAGCACAAAGGCAATCATCCCTGTTGTTGTTATTAAAGAATTGGCCATCAGGAGGTTTTCTTTAGGAACAAGATCCGGAATGATCGACATCTTGGCCGGAACATAAAACCGGCTGCAGCAGAAAATCAAAAACACAATCGCGTAGATCGGGACAATAGACCGGTTGTACATAAAAAGAATCGGGATCATGAGGACCAGGACGCCCCGCACGATATCGCACAACAAAAGTGTCCGGCGACGATCCCACCGGTCCACAAGGACACCGGCAATGGGCCCGACGATAAAGACAGGAATAATGGTGAACGAGAGTATCTTCGCCAATCCTATTGCTGAACCGGGTGTCCGCTGGGAAATAAGCCCGATGAGGGCCATCTGATGGATGCGGTCCCCGAACTGAGAAATCAACTGCGCCCACCACAGGCGCATAAAATCGTTATTATGTTTACTCTTCATATAAAGATGAATCGTGATTCCAGATTAGAAATATGTCTCCGTCGCGAGTTCCGCAGTCCCCGCCATTCCCTAAAATTTTTTTTAGAGAGGGCGGGGTTACGAGGATTGTTTGAGCAGAGGAGACATATTTCTGATCTGGAATTACTAACTGTGACCTATTTGAGTATATTATACTTCTGCTTGCTCAAAAGACGATAAGTTAATTCCAAATTTTCAGCCAGCAGCGGACTCAAATCTCCGGCGTCTTTTATGGTCTCGTACTCCCGGATACCCTCCTGAAATTTCCCCTGGTCACAAAGAGATTTCCCTAATCCGATACGCGCCCTGACATGCAGCGGGTCCACGACCAAAACTTTCCGGAAATGATATTCCGCCTCCGCAAACCGGTTGAGCTTCGCAAGGCTAAGCCCGAGGGAATTGCGCACACGCGTATTATGAGGGCTTATGGCAAGAGTCCTTTCAAACATGGCAATCTCCTGCGCGGCATAAATATTGGCCTGAACCGTCATAAGAAATAAAAACCCGTAGCAACCGGCCGTGATGACCTTGAATCCCCCCGGGGAAATAAAACGCCCCGGCCTAAGGCTCATAGCCCCAAGCACCGCAAGAGCAAAAATACCCACAGCCGGCGTATAAAGAAAATGTTCCGCCGTCGAGATGTATCCCGGCCGCACGCCGATAGAGACCGGTATCTGGGACACCGGAAAAAGTTCAATACAAAACCACGATATAAAAAAGAGCGCCCCGGGAGAAAGCTTAGCCTTAAACCGTACGAATAAAATAATAAGAACCACAAAAAACAGCAGTGTCGCCAAAGCCCCCCATTCGAAGAACCCGGAAAAAAGTTTCTGTGAACGGTCAAAGTGCAAATCCACCGGCATCACAAACAGCCTTAAGGCCGTTATCACACTTCTTAAAAACGTCAAAAACCCCAAAGCAGAGTCGCCGATCGATTGCCATTGAAACCAATGCGTGATCCCCAACAAGCGTCGGAAAAGAATGTAAACAGCGTCAAGAAAGAAAAACGGCAGTACCGGCAATACCCAGCCAAATCCCCCCCGGCCCCCCTTTTTCAAAGGGGGGGGAGAGGGAGGGTAAGCACAAGAAGTCCCCCCCTTTGAAAAAGGGGGGTAAGGGGGGATTTCACGCCCCAGAAAAAATTGATAACTCAAAAGAAGAACAGGCAGCATTCCCGCAGATTCTTTGCTGAGCAAAGCGAAAATAAATGAAATTAGAGAAAGGGCATAGACCCATTTGTTTTTCCCTGCCCGGCAGAACAATAAAAAGGCGTTCATGTAGAAAAAAGCACATAAGAGAATCGCCCGTCCTGAAATATTTGCGACAGCCTCCCAATGGACCGGATGGATGGCAAACAATAAGGCAATGGCAAAAGCGAATAATTGCCGCCTAAAAATAAAATTCATGACATAGAAAAGGGTAATCGACGTGGCGATATGGATCAGGATATTAGTGAGATAATAATAAAACGGTTTAAGCCCGAAAAGATGATACTCCACCATGTAGCTGAGCGCAACGAGCGGGCGGTAATAAGCCTGGCCGCCAAAAAACGACTGCGTCAGGATCTCTCCCGTATTCGAGAAACTCCTGATCTGTTCGTTCCCAACAATAGAGACCTCGTCGTCCATGATCTTAAACGAACTGCTTAATATGAAGGAATACGCTGTAAAGGTAAGGATAATAAGGAAGGATAAAAGGAAAGGAATTAAGGGGACACGAGATTTAATTATCACTTTTACTTTAATAAAATAAGCGCTTCGCGTTAATCTGCCCCTCTGGGCGGCAGATTAAGCTGGCGAGAGGAGTTGAACCCCCGGCCCCCTCATTACGAATGAGGTGCTCTACCAACTGAGCTACGCCAGCGAAAATAGAAAAGTGCCGAGGCCCAGAATTGAACTGGGGACGCAAGGATTTTCAGTCCTTCGCTCTACCAACTGAGCTACCTCGGCAGTAAAAAAATAAAAACCGACCCATTCTAAACAAGGAACCCGTCTGTGTCAACTTACAATGTTTATCCGGCGGGTTTTCAGGAAGAACCGCCTCCGTCAAGATAGCCCACAATCTTGACATAAATATCCTGAGCCAATTTAATTCTCGGCAGGAGGGTCTTTCGGGCCTTGACGGATAATTTTGTGGCCGTTGCCGTCATGCGGATCACTTTAACCGTGATTCTCGCTCCGTGAATTTTCGCGACAATGACGCCGCCCGCATCGCTTTGCTCATCAATAATCCCCATCACGGAAACCGTCTCAACAGCCGCGTCCCACACCTCATCATATTCCTTAAGGCTGATCATCCCTTCCACCGTATCCGGGCTGACCACATAACCGCCGAGAATCCCAAGGCTTCCGACAACAACATAAACACACCCCCCCGACGACATCATGAGAGAAAAGAACAGGATACCGGCAAAAAGATTTTTCCGAAAACACGTCATTTTAAATCCCCCTTCCTAATCTTTCATCCGCCAGTTTTCTCTTCCACGGACGCATGGCAACGAGAAAAGCACAAATCAAGGCCACCACCAACCACATGTGTCCGATCCCGATCAAGGCACTCCATGGATACCCCTCGTAAGGCCGGGAGACTTCACGGCTTAAGTCATGCACCAAAAGTCCCAACAGCACAAGAGGTGTTACGTAACGGATAGAAACATCCCACAACCGGCTCATGACAATACCGCCGGCATGATTGATGTGTTCCCTTAACCGGCTGGCCTTAAAAATCCATCCGATAAGGACACACTCCAGGATGGCGATGATCACAAGTCCGTAGTGCGTGATAAAATGATCCACGATATCCACCCAGAATAAACCGCTGTTTGACGTAAAGATGAGACTGCCGAACAATCCTGTCATGCACACCGCCGAAACCACAATCTTGCGCGGATAGTGAAATTTATCAACAACAGCCGCGCTAAAAGCCTCGACCAATGAAATAGCACTGGATAAACCGGCAATCACCAAAGAGACAAAAAACACAACACCAAAAATCCGGGAAAACCCCGGCATCAGACTGATGGCCTGCGGATAAGTGACAAACGCGAGACCTATGGATTCTTTCACAACCTCCCCGACGGGTTTGTCCAGAGTATGCGCCATGTATCCCAATGTCCCGAAAACCGCGAAACCCGCGAAGAAAGAAAACAGACAATTCCCGAAACTGATGATAAGGGCATCTTCGACGACATTCGCCTTGCGCGGCAAATAAGAAGCATAGGTGATCATAATGCCAAACGCCAGGGATAAGGTAAAGAATATCTGTGAAAAGGCATCAATCCATATCTGCGGTCTTTTAAGAAGCGCGAAATCCGGTTTTAGATAAACAGCCAGCCCCTCTTTGGCCCCTGGTAAATTGACACTCCAGACAACAAGGACAGCCATCAAAACAAATAACAACGGCATAAAGATCTTGTTGGCCCGCTCAACACCTTTCTGCACGCCGAAAAATACGATCAACCAGCAGGTCAACCACACGCCGGCCAGAGACAGAACAATGGGCGAACGCAGATTCCCGAACGCCCCGGGCCCGGAACTGATCTGCAGGAATTGATTAAAGAAAAAATCATTCGGGTCACTCCCCCAGCTCAAATCCACGGCAAAAAAAGTATAGCTCAAACACCAGGCAATAATCACCGAATAATAAAGCATAATGCCGTACATGGCACAATTGACAGCCCACCATCCGCACCATTCCCAATTCCGGTCGGTCTTGGCAAAACTCATCGGAGCCGAACCGCGCATCCGGTGCCCTAACCCGAGTTCGAGAATCATAATCGGAATCCCGACGACAAGGAGAGCAATAACATAAGGAATCAAAAAAGCCCCGCCGCCGTTTTTATAACAGAGGTAAGAAAACCGCCAGACATTCCCCAGCCCCACCGCAGACCCCAACGCAGCACAAATAAATCCCGTCCGCGACCGCCATTGCGCCCGCACATGATGCGGTTCACTGAATTTCACATTCTGAGGCATGATAGGTAATTTCTCAATAGTTCCTCCCCCTTTGAAAAAGGGGGCCGGGGGGATTTTTTATACGCAGACAATAGAAATAAATCCCCCCCATCCCCCCTTTTTCAAAGGGGGGGGATCTCTCAATAATTAATGTTACACCATATTATCACATCAATGAATTCTGAATAATAAACGCTGCAAAGACAATCGCAACCATGGACATCAGTTTGATCAGGATATTGATACTTGGTCCTGAGGTGTCCTTGAACGGATCCCCAAGCGTATCTCCGACAACCGCGGCCTTATGCGCCGCAGAGCCCTTCCCGCCCAAATGCCCCTCCTCAATATATTTCTTGGCATTGTCCCAGGCCCCTCCGGAATTGGCCATCATAATCGCCAGGACAAATCCCGACGCTGTGGCCCCGATAAGAAGCCCGCCGAGACTGTTAATCCCCAGTGTCAACCCCACAACAATAGGTGTCAGCACAGCCAAAATCGCGGGAACACGCATTTGCTTGAGGGCCGATCCCGTAACAATATCCACACAACGGGCATAATCCGGCTTAGTCCGCCCCTCCATAATACCGGGAAGCTCTTTAAATTGCCTGCGCACCTCAACAACAATCTCACCGGCGGCCTGACCCACGGCACTCATCGTCAGCGAAGAGAAAATATACGGCATGGTTGTCCCTAAGAAAACACCCACCAAAACAAGCGGATCCATCAAATCCAAATTCAGTTGACTGCCCTCAAGAACAATCTTTTCCTTAAACGCGGCAATAAGGGCAAGCGCTGTTAAAGCCGCCGAACCGATGGCAAATCCCTTGCCCGTCGCTGCCGTCGTATTCCCCAGGGAATCCAGGGCATCTGTTTTCTTGCGCACGTCCGCTCCCAATCCCGCCATCTCGGCATTCCCGCCGGCATTATCGGCAACCGGCCCGTAAGCATCCGTAGCCAACGTGAGCCCCAAGGTACTCAACATCCCCACAGCCGCTATCCCGATACCGTACAATCCCATACTGAAATTAGAAAAACCGCCTGAAAATCCGAAACTGGCGACAATGGCAATACAAATGATAATGATCGGATATACCGTCGACATCATCCCCACGGAAAGCCCTTCAATGATAACCGTTGCCGGCCCTGTCCGGGAAGATTCGGCGATGCGCCGGGTGGGACGGTAATGAGGAGACGTAAAATATTCGGTAGAAAAACCGATAAACAATCCCGCCACCAATCCCGTAATCACAGCCCACGCAATCCCTGTATGGGATGCTCCCAGAATTATTCTGACAAGAAAATAAGAAAAGACAGCGACAAGAGCCGCGGATATCAAAACTCCTTTATGCAAAGCCGCGAGAAGAGATTTTTGTGAAGCATCCTCCCCTGTCCTGACAAAAAGCATCCCCGCCATGGAGGCCACAATACCGGCGGCAGCCATGATCATCGGAATCGTGACCCCGGCCGCACCTAATCCCGCAGCCGCACCTAAGGCCGCGGTCGCCACAATGGAACCGACATACGACTCATAGAGATCCGCCCCCATACCAGCCACATCCCCGACATTATCCCCGACATTATCAGCAATAACCGCGGGGTTCCTCGGGTCATCCTCGGGAATCCCGGCCTCAACCTTTCCGACGAGATCTGCCCCGACGTCCGCGGCCTTGGTAAAAATACCGCCGCCGACACGGGCAAACAAAGCCTGAAAACTTGCCCCCATACCAAAGGTCAACATCGTGCTGGTGATCGCCGTGATTTTATCTGTTCCCTCGGGTAAAGGATGATGCGTGTAAAACCAATCAAGACTGTGATACCAACCGACTAAATCCAATAACCCCAGGCCCACAACAATAAACCCCATAACCGCACCCGACGAAAAGGCAAGACGCAATCCCGCGTTAAGACTCGACCGGCAGGCATGGGCTGTGCGCGCCCCGGAAAGAGTCGCGATACTCATACCGCAAAAACCGGCCAACCCTGAAAACAGGCCGCCGGTTAAAAAAGCAAACGGAACAAAAATAACAAGATACCCCTGAAAGGATAAAAGAAGAAGAATAAAAAAGACGATGGCAAAAAAAATGCCGACCGCCATGTACTGCCTTTTTAAATAAGCCGCGGCCCCTTCTCTGACGGCAGCGGAAATGGCCTTCATCTTATCGGTGCCTTCTTGGCTTTTAAGAATTTGAAACACCAAAAACAAAGAAAAGCAAAGCGCGCCGATAGCACATAAAGGAACTAAGTGAAATATATTCACGCTACCCCTTGTTTGGTTTTCTTCCGTGATTGGCTTTTTTGGAACGCCAATTCAATTTACCTCTTCGCTTCTTTTTACTCATCAGTGCCTCCCTAAAGGGGCATAAGGGTTAACCACCCCGCCCGAAACAATAAATTTAAAGGCTTCCTCCACGGAAATCTCGGTAAAAATAATTTCCTTCTTTGGAACCATAATGACGTATCCGGTAAACGGCCCCGGCGTGCTGGGGATAAAGACATTGCATAATTCCTGCCGTGTCTTCTCGCGGATCTGTTCTGCGGTCTCATTGGTTAAAAATCCGAAGGAAAAGATACCCTTACGCGGATATTCCACCAGGACAACCTGCCTAAAGGCCATCCTGTCCCGCGAAAAAAGAAACAACGCGATTTCTTTAATAGCCGGATAAACCTGCCTGAAGAAAGGCAATTTTATAAGAAGATTCTCAAACCATTCATGGATTTTTTTTCCGAAGAAATTCGTGGCCAAAAATCCGATGCCGACGATCAAATAAGCGCCGATAATAATACTAAGCCCCCGGAAATAGAATCCGAACTTATCGGAAAAATACGGCTCGATAAATTTCCCCAGGAGCCCGTCCGCAAAATTAATAACCAGGATAAACAGATAGATCGTAAAGACCAAAGGCAGGAGAATAATCACTCCCGATATAAAATACCGCCGTAATTTTGCTAACATGATCTTTCCCCTATCTTAGTTGGTATACCAAACCCATTCCTGCCGCAAAAAAACTTATTAATAAAACCGAATCCCACCCTAAACCCCATATCGTTTTTTTATGCTTTCCTCTAATACCCACCAGGACAATGCCTGTCAGGACAATACTTAAAACGGCTGTTAGCGCGTGTGTCTTTGATACGGCCGCAAGCAGCGGCCCTTTAACATAAAAGGCGTCACAAACAAAAACAAGAAACATGTTGATCATGTTGCTGCCGAAAATATTTCCTATGGCCAGGTCCAAAACGCCTAATTTCAAAGCCGAGATCGTCACAACCATCTCCGGCAGAGACGTCACCATAGCGAGAAAGAACGTTCCGACAAATGTCTGGCCCAAACCCGTCATCTTCGCGATAGTATCCGCTGTGCTCGCTAACCAAACAGCCGCCACGACAACGAGAAGCGCGCTCAAAAACAACCGCGCGTATAAATACGTACATTCCCTGTTTTTGGGCGATGTGGTAGAGACGCATTGTCCCGCCCTTGGCGGGACGTCTCTACCACCTTTCCCCATTCCCGCCAGAACCCTTACGCCCAAAAAATAAACCACGAGAATACAAAAACTTCCCAGGCTCACAGGCCCGATCATAAAAGACGCCGTGCGTGCGCCCGCGATAATTTCCCCCGCGACAATACAGGTCAAAAGAATCGCAAACAGCGCCGACACCCCATGAGACCGCTTGAACGAAATTTTATTTGTCACAGAACCGCGCCGGTAGGCCATATCCATCACAACAATCAGGACGGGATTAAAATTATTACTTCCCACCATATTGCCCACAGCCAAATCAGGACTCCCCAACGAAACAATCGCGGTTAAACTCGCAACCGCCTCAGGCAGGGAGGTCACAAAACCGAGCAGGATAATGCCGATCCAGACTTTTCCGATCTGCAACCGGTCACCAAGAATATCCGCATACGTTGTTAATCGTATCCCGGAAAAAACAATCACCGCCGCGCTGATAATGAATTGCAACCAAATCATGTATAATATATTAATTGTAGGGGCGAAAAATTTTTAGCCCCTACTCCTTCATCATATACAGAAGCAACAATCCGCCTAAGGCCAACACCAATCCAACGCCACCCCGGAATAAAACAACAACAACCTGCCACCAGACAAGGACAAGTGTGATGCCAACGACCAGAACACTGCCGCCGATCAAAAACAATAGCAGCTTGCTGGATTTGATCTTTTTATCCAGAGACAAAATAAACTCGCTTTGCTCGTAACTATTTTGTGCCCGTGTAGAAATTTCCACCTTTGGTGGAAATTTCTATACTACATTTTGAGGCTTACTCTTCCACCGTCGGTGCATCCATCCCCATTCATGTGGATATTTCCTGATATATCCTTCAATGATCCGGGTGATTTTGGCGATATTGACGGAAATCATTTCCTGATCATCGTCTCTTTCTTCAAGCGGCATCGGCGGATCAATGATGATCTTCATTTGATCATCATTTTCACGGATAATAAACACCGGAATAATCGGAGCCTTTGTCCTTTTCGCGAAAATAACAGGGCCGGGTGCCGTTGCCGCTTTCTGTCCGAAAAAGTCAACAAAAACACCCCCGCTGCTTCCGAAATTCTGGTCCAGGGGAATAAAGACCAATTCATTGCTGCGCAAAGCCCGGATAGAACTGTCAACGCACGTCTTTCGCGGATGACTGTAAATCGTATTCAATCCCAGCCGGGATCTCTGCTCGAGAAAATATCCTTCAATCTCCTTGTCTCTCGTCGAACGGATAATGGCGTTTGTCTTGTACCCTTCCTGAACAAACCGCAGCAGCATCAGAGGGAAATTCCCGAAATGGGCACTCACGGCAATAACACCGTTTCCCGCCTCTAATGCCGTATCGAGATGTTCCTTCCCCTGGATAACAACCTTTTCCTTGATCATGGCCGGATGAGCCATAAAATAGATGAGTTCAATCATCCCCCGTCCGAAATTCTCGAAACAGGCCTTAACAATGGCGTCGATCTGCTGTGCGTCCTTCTCTGCGCCAAAGGCAACACGCAGACTTTCCCGGGCAATGCGGTTTTGCTTAACGGTACACCAGAATCCGATGACAATAAATATATGCGTGATCCACCGGACCATCCCGTAGGGGAGCCGGTTAATCAACCAGGAAGACGCATGCAATCCGTTGCGAGCCGCGGATCGTTTAAAAATCTTGACCCTCTCAGAAATATTCATACAAGCTAACCCGGCCTTTCACCCAAGAACCTTCGTAATTTCCGCCAACAGGGTCTTGGCCTGAAACGGCTTGGTCAGATGAGAGGTGCCCCCCGCAGCCAATTCCGCCTTGATATCATCCGATGAATCTTTAGCCGTCAAGAATATAATAGGAATATCTTTGGTTTGCCCGTCGTCTTTTAACGTCGTGCAAACCTCCCGGCCCTTAATCCCGGGGAGAATCACATCGAGAACAATTAAATCAGGCTGCTGCGTCCTGGCGACCTGTAGTCCCCGTTCACCTGTTGTCGCGGTCAGGACACTATATCCGTGCGACAATAAAACCGGCTTCAGGGTCTTGAGTAATGCCTCTTCATCATCAATGACGAGAATACTCTTGCGGGCAGACCCCGCCAGTGGCGGGGCATCCGGCACAAACCGCGTCTTGATATTTTTCTGACTGAAAAACAATACCGCAGCAATATTGATAAAAATATAACTCGGCTGGACAGAAGGCCCGAGATGCCGCATCAATAAACCGGCAAGATAAAGACCCGTCACCGCGTTAAGAATGACCAAACTCTGCCGCCCCCATTCCCGGTAACGCGCCGTAGCCAGCGAGCCGATAAAAAGCGCGAAGAACAAAATCGCCAGGAATTGAAATTTTCCCCAATAAAGAATAACAGATAGCCCATAAAGAAGGCTTAAACTGTAACTGATGATAACGATACTTTTTGTGCCTTTAAAGATAGTAGCCTCCTCTGAAATTACGGCATGGCCTTATGCAACATAACAGGGACGACAAACAGCAATATCCTTACCGCGACAACAACCGCGGCCCAGAATAGAATTTTAAAAAATAGAGATTTACGATTCATGGCGGTTATAAGTGATGATCCCCCATAGTATACAGCCAAAACAAAAAATTGCAAAAATATCTCCGAATTTTGTGTAAAAGGTGTTCTCCCTGCTTAAGGCAACCTCTTCGATGGCATATCCGGCAATAAAGGTCTTTTTCCGACGCTGATCCTGTACAAAGCGCTTAATCCGCCCGAATTTATCAATAAAACAACTCACGCCCGTATTCGCCGCGCGGACAAGGCCCCTGCGGTTTTCTACGGTTCGAAAAACCGCTGACTGCAAATGCAAAAACGGGGCCTTTGAATCCAAAAACCAGGCGTCGTTGGTGATATTGACCAGCAACTGTGCCCCTTCTTTAACAAAACGTCTTGTCACTCTCGCCACCGTATCCTCAAAACAAATAAGAACGGAAAAATTTCCCGGGAATACGGTGGGTGTGTCACCGGGACTGAAATCCGTGATAGGAATGATTTCCGAGAGATCGGGAAGATACTTCCGGAAAGGAATATATTCGCCAAACGGGACCAGATGCAACTTGTCATACTGCCGGACAACGTCTCCGTTCTGAGAGAGAAGAATGGCGGAATTATAATAATCCCCGTCCTTTTCTGTGACGGCACCGAATAATAACGGCACCCCAAGTTCTGCCGTAAATTTCTGGAGTTGCCCGAAGATCATCGACGACTCCCCACTGT
>CBDUYP010000009.1:0-14509 GCA_965371485.1 uncultured bacterium | reverse complement strand
GAATCCATGTACAACGCCCAAAAAGAGTTCCATGATAATACGTCACACGCCATAAGAACCTCACTCGCCTCTGCCAAGGCGGCTGTTGATATTATGCTTAGCGGAACAACAGGCACATTCAGCAAAACACAGGAAGATTTCCTCAATAAAGCAAAAACGAGCATTGAGCGTGTGGATTACAGTGTTACGGATATCTTAACTCTTTCACGGTTAGAATATGAGTATCAGTCGGTGGGCTTACAGAAGAATCATATCAATACGATCATTCAGGATGTCGTCGGCGTTCAAGGACTTATTGCTGAAGAAAAAGGCCTTTATTTAAGGAAATCACTGGATCCTGATATTCCAAAATGCTTTTTCGATGCCGATAAAATACGCCTCCTGTTGGATAACCTTATCCATAACGCGGTTAAGTTTACGAAAAAAGGCGGCATCACGGTCTCAAGCGTACTCCATAGAGAGAATAATAACATAAAAGTTTTCGTAACAGACTCAGGATGCGGAATTCCCAAAAATGCTGTCTCAAAGCTGTTTCAGAAATTTCAGCAATTAAACCATACATCAAAGGAAGGAACCGGCCTTGGCCTTGCCATATGACAAAATATCATAAAATAACACGGGGGTGATATAACGGTGGAATCCACAGAAGGACAAGGAAGTTCTTTCTCTTTTACTCTTCCTTTGAACGAAAAGGGAAAACGCAATGGACACGAAAAAAACCATTCTCATCGTTGATGATGAGGCCATTTTAGTGGATCTCTTACAATTTCAACTTACGGCCAAAGGGTATCATGTGCTCACAGCCTGTGACGGCCGGGGAGGCTTGGAAGAATTATCAAAGACCTCTCCTGATCTGATTATTCTGGATATCAATATGCCCCATATCGGCGGCTTGGAATTTTACACTAAAATAACGGATGAGCAAGGACTCTCGCAATATCCTGTCCTGGTATTAACGGCAAGAACCCTGTTGGAGAAAACCTTCAAAGACATTAAAGCCGCAGGATTCATGTCAAAACCTTTTGAAATCAACGAGCTCATCGACGAAGTGGATCGGATAACAGCGGACAAACCCTCCCCCGAAAAACATTCATAAAATGACGAAAAATTCTAAGAAAAATCAGCCCCTTATGGATAATTCTGCAAACCAAAGATTTAACGATCTCACTTTCCCCGACAAGAAATTAAATTACCATAATCTTAAAGAGATATTTTCTGTAGCAACACCCTTATGCTTAACCGGAAAAGACCATATCATCAAACTGGCTAATGATTCTTTTTGTTCGTTGTTCAGGATTGGACAGAATGAACTCCTGGGTAAAAAATGCCATGACCTCTACCACAACTCTATGTGCCAGGATTCTTCTCGATGCCCTCTGAAAGACGGATTGAAAGACCAGGCGTGCCGCAAGTATGAAATAGACAAAGAATTTGACGACGGCACAAAAATTCATTGTATTGTTATGGCGCATCCTTATACGGATTTAAATAACGAGGTTATTGGAATTATCTCAAGTTTCACAGACATCACGAAATACAAAAACGTTGTTTCTCAATTGGAACAAGTCAATAGGGATTTAATCAAGAACGCGCAGATGATGAAGATTTTAAAGAATGATAAATTCGCGATGGATCGCGAATTAAGGAATACCCAAAGACAACTGATCTATTCTGAAAAACTGGCTTCCATCGGCTATCTTGCCGCAGGCGTCGCCCATGAGATTAATAATCCCATAGGATATATTTCTACGAATTTATCTGTTCTTAAGAAGTATATAAACGATGTCTGTGAACTTTTCAGCTCATGGGAAGTTTTAAAATCAGCTGTTTCACAAGGAGATATGGATAAAATTAAAAGAATGATCCATCAGATTTCACAACAAGAAGAAAAGGCAAATCACATCCTTTCAAATATGGTTCACCTCCTTGAAGAATCCATCCAGGGCGTTGAAAAAATCAAAAAAATCGTTCTGGATTTAAAAACCTTTGCCCGTCACGAAAAAGATACGATGAGCCTTATAAATTTAAACGAAGTTCTGGAAGGAATTCTTAATGTCGTATGGAACGAAATAAAATACAAGGCCCAGCTGATAAAAAAATACGGTCAAATCTCCTCTATTGAATGCAATCCTCAGAAATTAGGGCAGGTTTTTATTAATATTCTCATCAATGCCAGCCAATCTATTGAGGATAAAGGAGAGATTGTCATCACGACTTACGAAAAAGATAAATATATTCACACCAAGATCTCCGATACGGGAAAAGGTATCCCTAAATCAGAAATAAACAGAATATTTGATCCGTTTTACACAACAAAGAAAACAGGCGAAGGCACAGGGCTGGGTTTAAGCCTCAGCTATGAAATCATTAAAAAATATGGCGGCGACATCTCGGTTGAGAGCACCCTGAATCAAGGGACAACCTTCCTCATTTCCTTACCGAAGAAGCAGTCATAAAGTTTTAACGTTTTAGGGCATCATTCAAAAAATCTCACGCGATTTCTTCTTCTCGGTGGATGCCGACCGGCTGGAGAGCGAAGGTGGAATATTCCAGATGTTTTAATTTGAAATCCAGATAATAAAAGGCCGTGGCCAAAGCGATCAGCGCGGCAGCGAGATAACCATAACCGGCAAACGACATCTCCAGAAAACTTGTCAAATACGTCAATCCGGCGTTGGTTACAAAAAAAAGAAACATGACACCTAAGGCCAAACGCTGAAAATCAAAATAAAGGATGATAATGGTGACAATCAAAAGCAGACTGTGCAGATAGGCCCCCACCACCGCAATCCTGAAAATCGGAATTTGTACAGACTGCAAACGTAAGACGCCGGACAACTCCGCGCAAAATGTAACCGCCAAAAGAGAAATAACCCCCTGGAAGATCACGACAAACCCGAGACTGCTCCGCAAGCTCGCTGTCATTTCGCTTTTGGCCTGTTGAATATCCGCAAAAGTTCCTTTCTCGAAAATTTTCGCGTAATAACCCCGGTATTTCTTATAAAAATCCGTCTCAACTCTTATTAAAAAGACAGAGAGTGCCGGAATAATCGTTAAATACGCGAAAAAAGCCGCGCTTTCATAATGGGGAAATGACCGCAAAAATCCCACGACCGATATGGCCTTTGGAGAAAGCCAGAAAACAATCTTGTCAATCCACAGAGCCAGGTTATAAAAGATACCGATCAGAATAAGCACCTTGTGTCTTTTAAGAAAAGGAAAAAACTCCCAATCAAAAACCCTCCGGGTACGGAATTCCGTAAAAATCCTTGCCGACAGGATGATGACAATGACGAGATGCCCGGTCAGATATCCTAAAAAATAACCCCGCAATCCCCAAAGAAGCCCCCACCACCATGCAGAGACGACCGTCACAACAGAACCGGCCACAAACGCCAGCACAATAGCATGGAAGTCCTGCAAGGCCGTCAGGAATATCATAACAATCCACATGATGCTGATAGCGACATAAATCGAGCCGGACAGAAATTTCAATTCCATATCCACGTCTAACTGTTTGAGAAAAACAACCGCGATCAGAGACTGTATCACGGCAACCATCAAAACCGCAGAATTAAAAACAGGAACCATGGCCTCTTTTTCTTTAAGATAAAGTTTATCCGAAAGATAGCGCGTCAGGGAAAGATGGAGAAAACCAATACCGATCAGGGAAAAGGCAAAGATGTAGACAATGCTCGTCCTGAAATACATAATCTCCTGAATCCCGATATTCTTCGGAACGAAATATCCCAGGCAAAAAAGTGTCAAAATGCTCAACAGCCACGGCCCGGAAAAAATAACAGCCGAATAAAAATGGGCCTTAATGGTATCGAGATAGGTATCCCCTTCCAGTATCTTCTCAATGCGGAATCCTATGCCGGCCATAGAGCCTCCCCCCAACATACTTTTTCCGTATAGTGCGTGTAAATCCGCTCATAACGGGAAATGACATCATCCAGCTGATAATATATAGCGCTTCTCTCCCGGCCCGCATCACTCATGCGCGCATATAATTCAGGATCCTTTAATATTTGCACCACGGCCCGGGCCGTGGCATCAGGTTCATAAACAGGGGTGATCGTGCCGCTCGCCCCTAAAAGTTTGTCGTCGCTGTCTTGACCATAAACCAGTTCTTGGCAGGCACCCACGTCAGTTGCCACAACCGGAATCCCGTACGCCTGCGCCTCGAGGATCACAATCGGCTGTGCCTCGCTGATACTGGTTAACACAAGGACATCGATCTTCGGATAATACTCAGACACCTTGACCTTCCCTGTAAAATGGATGATCTCCTTTAATCCTTCCATCTCCGTTAACACGAGACATTCACGGCAATATTCCTCGTCTTCATCTGTCGGTCCCATAATATACACTTCGATATCTTTTAACTCCTCGCGGATCATCCGGCAGGCCTTGATAAATGTTTTAACATCTTTAATGGGAACCACGCGTCCCATAAAACCAATGCGGAATTTCCGTTCCTGTAGGGGCAAGGCATGCCTTGCCCCTACGGTTATATCAATCCCGTTGGGAATGATCCGCGTTTTTTGAGGATCCGCACCTTCGGCAATCTGTATCTGACGGTTTCCCTCATAAAGGGTAATGATCTCGTCCGACATCTCATAAGTCAACCGGCTGAAAAATGAAAAAATATCCGTCCACCACGATTTAAAAAATTCCTGATCATCCCTGACCTTGATCTCCCCGGCCATCTCGGAATAAATCCACTGTGCCTGGGAAATCTCGATCTTGCGCTCGCGTGTATAAATTCCGTGTTCCGTTAAGATAAGCGGACGCCCGAAACGCAGACGGCATAGGCACCCGACCAAACCCGCGTACCCCGTTGAAACCGTATGATAAACCCTCGCCGCGGATAAAGGGATCCGCAGTAACGCGAAAAAAGGAAGATAAATAAAACGCCACGTCCAGAAATAATCAATGAAAGAAACCTGCTTTTTCTCCCGGGCATAAATTTTCCGGAGCATCTCCCATGCCCTGGGAGAATGAGCCAGATCATACAGGTCGACACCCCGTGTCCTTTGATCTCCTATGCTTTGGAAAAACTTTCCAAAGAGGTCCGCGTTCACGTGCGGCATGAGACGCAGCACATCCTCAATAATCTCAAAGTCCTCTTCCCGTATCCTTCCCTTTCTTTCCTTTTGAACACGATAATCAAAAAGATAATATTCTTTAAAATCAACCACGTTAGCCGGGATCTCATAATGCATCTTCCTCACGGCCGGACGGTGCGCCCCGAGATAAATAATTGAGAAGGTCTTGTCGGGCAAACTTTGAAGAAGCTGATAAACCCATGTCGACACCCCTCCGGCCACATAAGGATAGGTCCCTTCCAAAATCAAACAAACATCTGTCATTTTATCCACCCCGCGACTGTCATTTGCACCTGCTTCTCCAATACTTCATGTGTTTGACAGCTTAAATCCTCAAAGACCGCGTTTTCAACACATACACTCTTCACACGCATTTTCCCGAAAAATTCGAGACACTCTACTTTCGTCAAGAGAGAGGCCTTTTTATAATGTCGTGCCATAAAATCCACACAGGCCCCCCTCATCCGGCAGATATCCGTTGCGTTCATGACCTTAACCAAAACCCACAAATCCTGATCCTCCATCCGGGTATTTGCCAGATATTGCAGGAAGACTTGTTTTTGCTTGATAATGTGATGGCGTAATAAAACCATCCCTCGACGGGAATCCCGGTTCATTTTCCGGTATTCCCCGGAAGGATACAGGTGCTTTCCAATGAGCGTGAGCAGGGTTTCCAAAATCGGTTTAAAATTCTGTGCGCTCCCCTTGATTCCCTTTAAAATCCGGTTGATCCCGGGGAGCAACATCTTCTTGTGAATCCCTTGTTGTAAAATAGGGATAAGTACCGTTGGATATCTGTCCACGATCTCAATGAGCCCTTCTATGGCCGCTGTCCTGACACTGGATTCACGGTCGTCTCCGGCGATTCTCAAAAGCCGATCCATGGTCTCGGTCTTGTGGAAACGGCTCAAGCACCGCGTGACAAGATAACGGATGTCCGGCGAGTCTGCCGCGGCAAGGTCATCAACTTTTTTAATAATACCGTCGGGGAACGCGTATCCATAGGGAATCCTCAACAGAAACTTCAGGAAAACCTGAATGCATAATCCCCGCCGGTCAGGCGTGAGGGAGAGGATCTCTTCAACTAAAGGCCATTGCTCCGGTGTGATCTTGTCACTTAAAGATATGGCCGCGGCATAACAATAGGAATCATCTTCTTTAATAATTTTCATAAGAAAAGGAATGGGTCTCCCATCTTTTACGCTGCCGCAAGACCTGAGCGCCATCAATTTCAATTTCTCATCCCGGGACGTAAGGAATGTTTGCCTGAATATCTCAAAGGTGACCGGCTCATCGGTGTATTCTGCCAATAAAGTAAAAAGCAATGCCTTGCGCCCGGGAGGACTCTTCCCTTCTTGACGTACAAACCATTTAAAGTGCGAACGGGATTTTGCTTCCCTTAGAAAAGACTGTGCCATCATCCTGACCTTTAAAGACGGATCAGACGCGGCCAATTCAAAAACAACGCGAAGGAGTTCCTCTGTCCGGATTTGACGCAGAGATAAAAGAACAATGCTTTTAAGAGATTCATCCTTTTCCCTCAACAGACCGCCTGCGATGTATTTCTCCCAGCGTTTATCTTTCTGCCGTAACAGGGTAAGATACAATTGTTCCTTGATACGCCGGTTATCCGAATGCAGCCACCGCCTGAGATATTTGAGGTGAAATCCATCGGTTATCTTGCTTAAGGCAATAAGGGCCTCTTGCTGAACCTGACCTTCTTCCTCGTCGGCAAATTGTTCCATGACCGATAGAGACCGCTTGTCGCGCAAATTCCCTAACGCCTTGATAATACTTAAACATATCTTCTCGTCACCGGAATATTTCTCAAGAGCATCTAAAAGGGGGATCACGGCCCTGGATTGACGTAATTTTCCAAGATGCCCTGCGGCAAAACAGATGCCGTCCTTCCACCGCCCCTTCATGACCCTTAAAAAAAGCTCCTCGCCGGCGCGATCACTGATCCTCGCTATGCCTGAAGCAGCCTCCTTGCGGATAATCTCATTTTCGTCCTGCGCGAGAAGAAATAATTTTTCAAATCCCAGAGGGCGTTCGATAAAAACAAGATATCTTATCAGCCAATAGATACTCTCCACATCACCCCTCCTGAATAATTCCCTGTAAATCGTTTCAATATCATAATCTTTAAAATAAAAACACAGCGATGTAAATATCTCTTCCCGTCCCTGCCATTGTGCATCGAGCAGTTTCGACAACAAATCCCGTATCCCCGCGAAGTTGACTATCTTTCGTCTTTCCAAAACGCAGCAACCTCCTTCATGCGCGATTCAAAATCTGCGGACTCCATGCTGTTTAACCTCCCGGCCACCTCCCGGAATTGTCCCAGGGCAAAATAAACCTCTGTCCGCAAAAGAAACACATCCTGACGCTGCGGCCATGTCTTCGCGGCCTGGTCAAGAAGGC
Source organism: uncultured bacterium (assembly GCA_965371485.1). Classification (GTDB taxonomy): domain Bacteria; phylum Omnitrophota; class Gorgyraeia; order Zapsychrales; family JANLHA01; genus CBDUYP01. The sequence continues at coordinate 6,974 of CBDUYP010000009.1, read as the reverse complement.
GGCCCGCCTCTTCATATTTCTCAAGAGATAAAAGACTTCTGGCATACGTCATCAGCACCTCTGGATTCCTTGCGCTGATATCCAGAGATTTACGGTAGGCCTTGCAGGCCAGGGATAAATAGTAATTTGTGTTTTGAGATTCAATCAACCCGATGGTCGCGTACATGCGGTAAAGATCTCCCAAATTTCCAAAATCTTTGGCCGCGCCCCGTTTTTGGGTCATCCTGATGGCTAACTGTATCTTTTCGCTGAGAGTCTCTTCAATCTTCAGCAATGCCCCGACGGCACATAACCTGACATCCGGCGAAGCCTCCCGTACCGCCTCTTTGAGGATCCGGACGCTATGGGGGGAAATATCCCTGGACAATTTGTCAATCACACGTTCCTTGACCCGGTCATTGCCGCTTCTGATGATGTCAATGAAAGAGTCGAAACTTAGTCCTTTGCGGATATCCTGCAAAACATTGATATATGTTTTTGCCGTCGTATGGATAAGTCCGTTCTTTTTTGCGTCCTCATCAATGTCCTCATAAGGATCTTCCCCGGAATGTTTCGTGAATTCTTTAACCATAAGGATAAGCAACAAGGCCGCTGCTATTCCGGCACAAGGAAAAAAGAAAACTAAAATAACGCCGTAGAACCAAACGGCCCGCATATCTGTTTGGGTTCCCTCATCTTTTAAAAAGAAAATCATGCCAAAGGCAGCCGTGGCCAGGATATGAAGTGCTAACGCGCCATAAATCATCCGGTATTTCAATGCCACAACAAGAACCAATGCCTCAAGGACGAAAGTGATTAAGATAAACCCTGTCATGAACGCACCGCTTTCAAAGCCATCTCGACTAACTCCGATGACTCTTTCATCTCCTTTTGGATCTGCGCGGATCCGGTGACGACTCTGGACGATCCGGCAATCTTATTGCAATCACTGATGAAACCATCCAACACCCCTGTCATTTCCTCCTGCTTTCTCATCGGACTCATAATGACAAATATGCCGTCGATCTTATAGTGAGAGATCATATCCAACGGTGAAAGAAACTTCTTCAAAAGGGAGATAATCGCCCGGGACAATAATTGCTGTTTTGCCTCTTCAAGAAACCCGAAACGGCTCAATTTGACAAACGCAACCGTTAAGTCCGTATGATAAAGCCTTGCTCTTTGAAATTCTTTCTCGAGCACGTTGTTAAAATAGTGAAAATAATGAATTCCTGTCTGTTCATTAAGGATCAATTGGGACTTGGCGGCATGATACCGTTGTTGGCTCAGCGCGGCCCCGGACGCCCATTCAACGATAAGTTGTATCAACTGAAGATTCGGGGTATTCAGGTGCAGAAAATTAATCTTCTCAATGTTCACGACCCCGACAGGATTTCCCTGATCGTCCTTAAAAGGAATCATGGCCAAAACCTTGCCGTACGGCTGTTGACTGTCATCGGGCTTTTGGCGCGCTAAAATATCTTTGACCGTGACGAGTTTCTTTGCATCAAAGGCCATGTTCATAAAACTCTTCTCTGCCGCAACCTTGCCCTCCACACCTGTCCCCTCCTCCCATCCGCATGATGCCTTTAAAGAATAATAATCTCCTTCCCTGAGATAGAGCGAGGATTTCTCCACGTGCAAATACTCGGACAGGATCTCCAGACAACCTTTGTAAATATTCGCGATATCCATGCCCTCAAATTTTTTTGCCGTAGCGTAAAGCGCCTTCACGGTTGCCGTCTCCCCCACGATCCTGGTCTCCAGGAGCCTGCGCGCGTTTTCTTCAGCATCCAATTGCATCTTTATATTCTGCAGTTGGCCTTCCTGACGGGCGAGGAGGGCCTCTTTTTCCTTTTCTGCGGCCTTATATTTTTCCCTGATATTTCCCAAGTAGGCTCCCGTTATGACAAAGGAAACCGGCAGGAGAATTCCGTAAGCCTCAATAAATTTTTCCACCTCAATCCTCGTCGGTATTCCCCCGAGAGTCAAAATAAAGATATGCATACAGGCCGTTATCCCGACAATAATTCCCGGAAGAAGTCCGTAGCGGCACGGAATAAGAAGGACCGCTATCCAGTAAGGATGTACCGGCAGGCTTTGAAAACCCGGATCATCACTGTAAAAGAGATGATTCACGCAATCATAAAGAAAGAAGGCAAGGATAATCTCGAGGATATAAGTATATTTCTTCACTTTAAAATAGGCTCGCTTCGCTCGCAACTATTTTATGCCCGTGTCGGAATTTCAAAGAAATTCCGATACTATAAAATAATTTTAAAACACCCACCGGAACTTCACTGTCAACAACTGCCCGTTACCTGAGCCGGTGGTGGCATTGGCTTCGTAATCAAATTCATACGCGAGTTGTGCGGTTACATTTTCACGCAACCAGAATTCCATCGAGGTATGGGATGCTGTTGAATAAAAATTCCGTTTGGCATCATACAACCTTCTTAACCCGCCGGTCATCCTCAAACGGGATCCGGCTTTCCATTCACCGTAAAATCCACCGGAAAAGACGCGTTCATCACCGATAAAATCCAGAACCCCGTCAGCCTGTTCAAAGGCCTTATCCCAGTGCGCGCGCTTGTAAGAAAAATTCAGGCTCACATAAGGCTTTTGCCAAACGGCATAATTCATGAACCCGTCATTGATAATCTTATGGCCCAAAGAACCCTTGCCGGTAACTGTATTGAACGCAGATTTTACGCGGAACCACTCGATCTTGGCCGCGTGCCCCACGGTTAATCTGTCAAACAACAGGATATCCTCGACGAGATAGAGATCATCCTGACGCCCGTGTTTTTCCATGCCCCCAACCGGACTGCGGATCAGGCGGTTGTAATCATAACGTATGCGGGCATGGTAATTTTGTTGTTTCCAATCCGCCGTCATCCCGGTCTCGTGAAAATCCGCGCCATTCAATGCCGCGAGTTCCCATTTTCCAGAGAGGACAAACGTATCATTGGCAAACCATTCCCCCTTAAGGCGGTGTCCGATAACAGTCTCCCTCAGTGACGCGGTCTCACCCAGTGCCCTTTGAGTATAAATTTCCTCAAAAATACCGATTGTCCCCCGGAAACGCGGGTGAGGCCAACGGGTCAGTGTTTGAACCGTCTTGCGGTGCCGGAATGATTCCGGCCCGTGAAAATATTCAAAACCGCTCACAGCACCAGGCGATGCCTGGCGCACAATCTCACGGTAATCCCAAAGGAGATTCTTTTTTGCTTTCTCATCAACCATCAGCGCCTCATAAACTTTTTTGGCCTTAAGCCATTGCCGGGATCGGACGAATAATTCCGCTTCAACTTCCTGAAGCCACTGTTTCGGCGCGCTTGTCTCCTTGAGGCGATGGATAAGACTGCGGGCTTGGCGAGTCCTTCCCTGCGCCAGATAAACAGAAACACCCAACTGCATTAAATCGACATTGTCGGGATATTGCTCCAAAAGAGGAACGATCTTTATGGACACCTCCCTCTTCTTGCCTAATTTCCAAAGCAGCCACATCTCCTCAATACTTTTAGAGGGAGTCTCTCCGGATAAGCTCGAGGGCCTTTTGGTATTCTCTTCGGCTCTCAACGGACTCACCCATGGCGTCAAGAACATCGCCGAGAACGTGATGAGAATGATAATCTCCGCCTGTTTTTTCATGATAGCTCCTTAGGGTCTCAACCGCTTTTAAGTATTCCTTCATCTTAAAATAAACGTCTCCCAAGTATCTCAACACTTTGTCATTGCCGGGATGGCGTTCGTAAGACTGCTCGAGAAGAATCAGGGCCTCGTGATTCTTTCCCGACCGCAGATAAAGATCCACCAGCGACTCGATGAATAAATGATTGGACGGGAAACGTATTAATAATTTTTCAAGAACCGATACCGCCTGCCTTTCTTTTTTGTATTGAAGGAGTTTTTCAACCCATCTTTGGGATAACGACTCGTTGTGAGGGTCAGCCTGAACGACCTGGGAAAATAATCGCAACGCCTCTTGAGTCTTTCCTTGGAATTCATAAATTTGAACAAGCCGTAATTTCGCTTTTGTTTCACCGGGAAACTGCTTAAGCAGATTGAGATAAACAGACCGGGCTTCTGTGGCCATTTTCTTGCGCGCGTACATGCGTGCCGTTTCATAATACATTTCAATACCAGCAGAATGGCGCGCCATCTCATTCCCGTAAAATCTTAAAAGCCCGTCATGGTCTCCTGTTAGCCGGTAACCTGAAATCAATTTTTCCCGTGCCTCCTTTTTCTTCGGATGCCCCCACCGGATCATTTCCTCCCAGTGGGGCATGGCCTTCACGATTTTAAGATTATCCTCGTAGAATTTTGCCATGTGAGCATGAAGCCCCGGATGATTCGGCGAGGTACGCGTGAGTTTGCGGGCTGTTGTTTCCCAAAGATCGTATTCTCCGGCAGCGGATAGTGACCCGAGATACCGTATGGCATTGGCCATATCCCCGGGATCCCTGTGATATTGAAAAGACAAAAAAATACGCGCCTTGTCAAAAATACCCGTCCGGGAATACAATAATCCCCTCTCCCTTTGACTCGGAAAAAGCATAATACTCAACAACGCGATCGTGATAAAAAACAGGCTCGATTGCCAGAGTGCAATTCCCATTATTTTATAGCGACCCTCACATCTCCCTTAACCGGAACCTGAAACGTCAATATCCCGCCGGAATCCGCCGTCACGAGATGCCTTGCCTTCTTTTTTCCGGGGATCTGGTTGAGAACAATCTCATAACGCCTGCGCGGAGTCATATTGGCAAATTCATAAGACCCGTGATGGAATCCGTATGTCGTGAATGAAATCTCACCGGATAAAGAACGATAGTCATGTATCACCGTAGATGCTTCCCGCAGATATGGCTGTTGGGGAGGATCTTTTTTCAAATACAAGACAGCCTCATCAGAGTCATCAAGATGGACATACAAAAAATCATGCCACCGGGTAAAACCGATAACGCCTTTAGAGCGTTTTAAGTCGGGGAAGAATGATGTCCGGTCAAACCGGACAGTACGGCAATGGCCGTATTGCGTAAATTTCCACCCCCTGCCGGATATCTGTGTGATCTGTCCTGACAGAAATCCTTTAACGATCTTCGCGTACCCGGAAGTGAAGACCGGGATGGTTTTGAGAGTTAACACATAATCGTAAACCTCTTTAAGCGATACAAGCCCTTCTTTTCTTTCGGCGATGTAAAAATGATAGTAAACATTAACCGGCGAGACACGTAAAGGTCTTTGCCGCGGATATTGCGGTGTTTCTGTCTGGCGGAAGGTTTCGATGACATGCCTGAACCGGTCAAAAGGCGGGGTCCATCCCTGCGTATAAATATTTTCATTGGCATTGCCGGTGTAGACTTGAATCTGTCCGTTAACCGGGCGCGTGAGAGGCGCGACACCGGTGTAAGAGGAGACCAGCCGGTCAAACCGGGTGTCCCCCCCGTTAATATTCTCAACCCCCATTTGCCGCGTCATATCAACAGCCTCAGCCGGCGGCTTGCAATTACCGCTCCACTGGTAAATCTTCACCCTCTTTCCCGCCGGGAGAAGGTCCTTATTTGTATATTGGATTGGCTCCTCAATCTCTCTTTTAAGATATTCCTGCGGAGTTGCCGTAACAATAAGAGCATCCTTGTACGCATCGTCGGGTTCCATAGGCGGATCTCTCAGGAAATTTCTTCTTCTCGAATATCCCTTAACGGCAAGACTGACCAATTGCCTCTCCCAGTCCAAAGGATGCGTAAAGGCATGGACCCCGGCCTCCACGTGAGGAAGTGCAAGGATGCGTCGGGCCGTCTGCTTAAGTTTCTCCGTTCCCCAATACGCCGGATCAACCTCCGCCAAAATGAAAGAAACGGTTACAGGCAGATCATAAACGCGCAAGATATCCTGATAAATAATCTCGCCGGAAGAATACATCTGTTTCACCTTCGAGACATTCCGGAATCCGTCCCCATCGATGTGAGAATAAAAGATACGCCGTCCGAAAAGCGTTGTTGTATCAAAGCGCGGCTGACCTTCAAGCCCGAAGGCCTCCTCGAAAAACCGAAACGGATTAATACGCCAGCGTGCCTGCATGGTGTTGTAATCAATAAATAGCACGTACCCGGACATGGCAAAACCGCCGTTTAAGGTAATGACCACCGCGTCACTCTTGCTGCCTTTTATGTCAGACCTCTTCAGGCGCAGATAAACGCGGTTGTCTTTGTTGAGGGAAATGATTTTCTCGTAGATGTCAACTTCGTCTTTTAAACTCCGCTCAAATTCCACCATGGAACTGTCTTTAAAATCAATGTCAATGACAAACGGATTATCCGTCCAGTCACCGCCGTACGCCAATCCCAGCTCACGCAATAAAATATTCAGCGTACCTTCGGGGATGTCACGTTGTGTTGAACTGTCCCGGGAGGCACCGGGATTTCCAAGGATGACGAATCTCTTCCCCTTGGCAATTTGCACAGACGCCCACCGGCAATAGTCCTCTGCCGCCGGCATGCTTTCATCCGTAAACCAACTTAAAATCCCATAGACACCGGACATGGATTTCTCGTCAGGGAGTCCCGATGCCATATCATGATAACGCAGCTTGAGCCCAAGATAATTGAGAACCATCTCGGCATTATTGTGGATAAGATTATCGTCAGCCCCGGGATTAAATTCCTCAGAGGAATCGTAAAGAGCAAGAATCGTACGGGGCATCACTGCCCCGTACGCTGTGCCTGCAACAGAAAGATACCCCGACAGGATCACAAGGCACGACGCACAAATTTTATTCATTTCTGTAAATTTCATTCAAATTTTTCTCAGCGACATACGGTTTAAATCCTAATTTCCGGGAGGACTCAAGACACCATTGCACGGACTTAAGATCATCTTTATCCGCGTAATCAATATTAAAAACCGGAAGATGATACCGGGCCTGAACCTCGTGAAGCCTGGCAATCTTCCACAGGCGATCCTCCCGGGGAACCTCGCGGTACCCGTTG